>JAADDB010000093.1 GCA_013154135.1 Chloroflexota bacterium | reverse complement strand
TGCTAAACCAAGGACACCACGTCCTTCAGTCTTTGCTTTTTTGAAGGCGTTTTTCGTGAAATGGCATCTGATTGCGCAACCCTTACGTTAATCGTTACTCGTTATGCGTTGGGCTCTTCGCCCATCCCGGCCGACCTCGCCCTTCAGCCAACCCCCTCTTAATCGTTAATCGTCAATCGTTACTCCTCCCTCCTCTCCCCATGGCCCCGTCTGCTGCCTCCTTATCGGCCGATCAACCCAACACCGGACATCTGACACCCATCTCTAATACTACACTAACCAAATCCTATGATGATGCTAACACTTCCCCGATATCCTGGATTTGAGATAAGATAAGAATGGGAGATTGTGCTCCCGTGATTTCAAAACCTGTGTCACAGGAGAAGGAGGAGAAAACTCATGGCTAAGCGGAAACTGGCACCGGATCAACTGCTGCGCAAACATGAAATCGCATTACACACTTACGTGCGTGAACAGTGGGAAGAAATCCCCCGGCAGATCGAGGTAAAGCTGAAGAGCCTTAAAGCGTGGGGATTTGACCTCATTTTCGGCTTGCGAGGAGGGGAAGCTGCGGTTTTCGTGTCTGAGACAGAACGTGGACGTAAAGTCGGGGAAGTCTACGAGGAAGAGGGGGAGACATTTGAGATTCGGGAGATCGTGAAGGAGCTGCCCAAAGGCGCTCGCATTGTCGTGGAAGTGGGGTTGGAGGATCGACGGGGTGTCATCCACGGGTACTACCGGGCGCCCAATGACCAGGAAACCCTCCTCTTCACCCTCCCTGCGGCGGAGCTTTTGTTGGCCTACTTCAAGAAGCGCCGACTCCACGCGTTGATCGAAGCCTTCCATTCCAGTGGGCTCACCACGGAATTCATCCGGCAACGGGGCACTACCGGGAAGCCCGTTCCCTTTGAGAATCTGCCCCCCAAGATGCGTCAAGCTCTCCGGGTGGGACGGGATGTCATCCGGCAGCACACGCATGCCGGTCGGTTTACCCTGGTCTACTTCGGCAAGAACAAGGACGGGGATGACCGTTACGTTGTCACCTGGCTCCTGCCCACCATCTACCTCTTTGACGTGGACATCGCGGAGAAGGTGGACAAGAGTCTCGCAGCCTTGGGATAAGGCGTCACGCGCGGGATCACGATTCCGTGAGTACTCACCAAAAGCCAAACGCGGGAGGAAAATAGATCATGTTAGTACGAAAAGAACACGCGGATGCTCTGTTGAAACTCTTTGCCCAGCGTGAGGAGGGTAGCCCCTACATGGACATGGGCTCCCTGTCCAAGCCGGTCATTTACCAACTGGAAGTGCAAGGACTCACGCGGATGTACTCCCCCATTCGGGTGGGGTTGACGTATTTGGGGGGAGAATTGGCCCTCGTCCTGCAGGAACTCATCCGGGAGGGGAAGCTCCCCGCCCCCGCGGAGTGGAAGGATGGCTGGCGCTGGTTGGGCAGTGAGGTCATTGCCATGCTGGACACGGCTCAGCGTGCCGGCCGAGTGGGCCCCCTCGCGGTGCAAAGCCTCATGAGCCGTGGGTTGGCCGAGGAGATCGAGGACAAGGAGACGGGAAAGTCCTACATCGGGCTGAGCGACGCGGGACAGCGAGTGTGGGAGATCTACAACGCGCTGGAGCCCAAGCTGGAGATCTCCGCATCCCTGGCCGACCTGATCCGCAAGATCCCTGTGGGCCCTGCTTTGTCCGACCACTTGCCCACCGGCTCCCATGAAGAGCACCTGTTGGAGGGCATGCGTTTCATCGCCTACAGCGTGCCCAACACGGACGTGTACGCGTTCACCGCTCTGGGGCAAGCTGTGAAGAAGACGTTGGAGCTGGGTGGCTTTGCCACAGAGGGGGATGTGCTCACCGATGACCTTCTCTGGGTGCTGGTAGACGTGGCCGACGGCCGCGAAGTGACTCCCACCGCGAAGACCACTTTGCAGGCGTTGGGCTATCTGGGCCCGAACGACGAGCTCCTCCCCGCGGGGGAATGGGCGCTGGAGGTGTTCCGCCTGTGGCGGGGTGAGGCCCGCAAGGAAGTGTGGACCATTGCCCTGACCGCGGAAGAAGCCGAAGTGCTCAAGACCATCCACCACCTGTGGGAAAAGGCGGAGAACAACCCGGAGGAGCGGCCCACCTTCAAGAACCTGCGGGCGGAGTTGATCGACCGGAAGATCAAGCAATACAAAGCCCTGGTCGAGCGCTATGGTCGCAAGCTGGATGAGATGCCCAAGAAATACCAGATCATTGCCCGACGCTTCATGGATGCCAAAGACCTGGCCCGCTGGTACGATGACAACTTTGACCTCCGCGCGTCCCTCTACAGCCTGGAATCCTTCCAGCTGTTGGAATCGGTGGAGGATGAGACGGGCAAGGAAGTCTTCCGCCTGACCGAGTACGGGGAGCAGGTGCGGCAGGATCAGTTGCAGCATGAGCGGGACATTTCCAGCACCGCGGTGAAGACCATCACCATGACCCGGAAGACCTTCTCCGCGCCCAACCTGGAATGGTGGCAGCGGGCCCAGGCCGAAGGCCTGATAGGAAGTGCAGAACCCACCCGCTCCGGCTACCTGTACGCGACCTTGGCCGAGAGCATCTACCGTTTGCCCCATTTGACCAAGTTCGAACTGGCCGTGCTCCACCGGATTCCGGCTCGGGGCATGAGTGTGGACGAGGTGTTCAAGGCCTTTGAGAAGGAGGAACCCCGTCGGGTGGAGTGGGCCTTGGAGAAGTTGGAGGCCCGGCACCTTATCGACATCCTGCCGGACGGGAACATCGTGGAGACCGAAGCCGGGCGCAAGCTGGACGAGGCCCTCTCCGGCGTGCCCGAGGGATTTGGTCATCCTGTGAACCCCATCCTCTACCGGGTCATCAAGGCCCTGGCCGAGGTGGGCACCCTCTACGTCAAAGAAAAGCGCGTGCGCGTGCTGCCTCGCAACGTGAAGGAAGCGTGGAAGCGCAGCGGCCTGGCCAAGGACGTGTTCGACAACGCGCTGGAAGCCGCGCGAGCCGGCGGGCTCATCGGGCGCAACAGCGTGAACAAGGCCGGCCTGCTCCTGTTGGAGGCGGTGGAAGCCATGAACCCGCGCGAGGAATTGGTCGGCTACGTGCGGGAGAGCTAGACACGGAACCGGCCATCCCGGATATGGTGTACAGGAAAAACGTGGGCCTTGGGGGGATCTCCAGGGCCCATGCTTTTATTGCCATCTTCCCCGGAGAGAACCGACGCGTGTAGGTGACCGGGCCCATCTTACGCCTGACCCTCTCGCTCTATCCTCCCCATCTCGACCTCCCATCCGCCTTGTAATCGGCATTCGTTCATCGTTACTCCTCTCTTCCCCCAACCGCCACTAGCCTGTTGTCGTGTTTTACTGTACAATTGGGAGGAGGAATCAACACAGCTCTTGTATACGGACCGCGCGTCGGTCTGTGAAATCATCGTTTAAGGGACATAACAGGGCATGACGTTCTCCCTCTGGCATGTGGATGTCCATCTCAATCGCTGGCCTTGGCAACCCAGTGCTTTTTGGGCCACGCTTATCGGCGTTCTCATTGCACTTCCGTGGCCCCAGCTGCGGACACACATCCGGGAGATCCTGTGGTTGCTCCTGGTGACCGATGCCTTGTGGGGGGGCTGGTGGTTCTTGGCCACATGGCATCTTTCCCACAGGGGAACGGAAGCGTCCCTCCCGTTCGTCCCCTATATGCGGGAGCATGCTCCTTGGGCCTTTTTACACACCCACTTCCCGCCCGGCGCGCTCTCGGGTGGGCTCCTCCTTACCGGGCTGATCTTTTACCTGTCCTACCGGTGGGGGCCGGAACTCCTGTGGATGAGCTTGATCGCGGGTGGGCTAGCGCTGCTCGGCTGGTGGGTGAGTTGGGTTTCCCCCCGGTGGTTGAAAGGTATTTCCCTGCTGTACGGGTTGGCCTTGCCCCTGTGGACGGGCGGCTATGTGTTCGGTGGGGATGTGAAGGTGTTGACCGGGGCAGCCATAGGGGTGGTCGTCCTGGCGCTCCTTTATTCTCGGAAAGATGTCTGGCCGGAAGTCCAGGTGGATTCGAATAGACCAGGATTATAATGCGTCACGAGTAAGGGAGGCATCCGGGCCGGGGGCGATTCGGCCGGCCATGCCTTAATCGTCCATCGTTACTCATTCGCTACCGAGGAGGCATACAGATATGAACGCGAAGCACATCACCGATTTCATCTCCTTAGCCGATATACCAACAGATGTGCTGTGGGATTGGCTACGCACGGCCCGTGCGTTGAAGGAGGAATGGCGAGCCGGGGGCAACAAACCCGTCCTGCGGGGCAAAGTCCTGGGCATGGTCTTCCAAAAACCCTCCCTGCGCACGCGCGTCTCCTTTGACGTGGCCATGCGTCATCTGGGTGGGGAAGCCCTTTACCTCTCCCCCCAGGAAATCCGGCTGGGCGAACGGGAGACCGTGCCGGACGTGGCGCGAGTCCTGTCCGGCTATGTGCACGGCATCATGGCGCGCGTGTTCGCACACGAACACATCCTCCAGCTGGCCGAATACGCCACCGTTCCGGTCATCAACGGCCTGTCTGATTTCAACCACCCGGCCCAGGCCTTTTCCGACCTGTTCACCCTGTACGAGCACTGGCACTGGCAGGACCTGGCCGGGCGGCATCTCGTGTTCGTGGGGGATGGCAACAACGTGGCCCACTCCCTTCTCTACGCCTGTTCCAAAGTGGGCATGCGCATCACCGTGTGTACCCCTCCCGGCTATGAACCCCGTCCGCACGTGGTGGAGGAAGCGCGGGGGTTTGCGGCCCAGACGGGTGGGGAAGTTCGGCTAACCCACGACCCCCAGGACGCGGTACGGGGCGCGGACGTGATCTACACGGACGTGTGGGCCAGCATGGGCCAGGAGGCCGAGGCTGAAGAGCGCCGGCGCATCTTCCGTCCCTATCAAGTGAACCAGGCCCTTGTTGAGGCTTCGGGCAACCCCAATGTGGTGGTCATGCACTGCCTTCCCGCGCACCGGGGCGAAGAGATCACCGATGAAGTCATCGAAGGGCCGCACAGCATCGTCTTCCCGCAAGCGCACAACCGACTTCACGGCCAAAAAGCGATTCTGATGAAGCTTCTGGGATGAGTGGAGTTCCTTCTCTTCGGGGAAGACGTCAACAACCCTATGCCGCAAGTGGCGCCAACCATTACTCGTTACTCGTGAGTCGTTCGACAAAGGGAGGAGGCAGTTCGTGGGCTGGCAAGACATTCTGACCCTGCTCAGCCACATCAATGCCCTGGCCGTACTGGATATCCTGTTGGTCACGTTGATCTTCTACGGCATACTGCGCCTTTTCAAGGGAACCCAGGCGGTCCAGCTGGTGCGGGGGCTCCTGTTGATCGCGGTGGTCATCTTCATAGTGACCAACTTTGTCCACGGGCTGATCGCGTTTCGCTGGCTGGTCCGGAGCAGCATTCCCGCCATCCTCGTGGCCTTGCCCGTCATCTTCCAGCCGGAACTGCGCCGGGCACTGGAGCGACTGGGGCGCACGGCCCCCCTCTTCGGGCGGGGCATGCACGTGGAGGCGGTGAACGAATTGATAGAGACGTTGGTGGCCGCGACCATGCGTTTATCCGCGCATCGCTTTGGGGCCATCATTGTCCTGGAAGGGATGACCGGGTTGCAGGAGTACATGGAGACGGGCGTGCTCATCGACGGCTTGGTGTCGGAGCGGCTGTTGTTGGCCATTTTCTACCCCAACGCGGCCTTGCACGACGGCGCGGTGATCATCCGGGGGAACCGCATTGCCGCGGCCGCCTGTGTGTTGCCCCTCTCCCCTCGGCCCCTTGACCCCCAGTTGGGCACCCGGCACCGGGCCGGACTGGGCATCACCGAGCACGGGGATGCCCTGGCCATCATCGTATCGGAGGAGACGGGGACCATTTCCGTCGCTCGGTATGGGCGTTTAGTGCGGCGCCTGGATGACAAACGACTGCGGCGGGTTCTGCAGAACTTCTACGCACCCTATCAACGGCACAAACGGCAGGCAGCATGAGGTTCCTAAGAGCGCTCGTAAAGGACATTCTCAACAACCTGGATTCCTTTGTCCTGGCCCTCTTCCTGGCCATCGTCGTGTGGCTCATGGCCGTCCAACAGGAGGACCCGATTATCACCGCGGACTTGCCCGACCCGGTCCCGGTGGAGTACGTGAACCTGGGAGAGGGTTTGACCATCTTCGGGGACCCGGTGGAGGAAGTGCACATCACCGTGCGCGGGCAGCGGAGCATCCTCGAGTCCCTCACCGCGAGCGCGTTTCAAGCTCGTGTGGACCTGAAGGGGTTGGGACCGGGCGTCCACACCGTGCCCATCCAAGTGGTGGGACCCAAGGACGTGAAGATCCTGCGGGTGCGCCCGCCGAAGGCGGTGGTCCACATCGAGCCTCTGGCCCAGAAAGAAGTGCCGGTGCGGGTGGAGGTGTTGGATGTGCCCCCGTTGGGCTACATGGTGCGGACCGACGCGATCACCGTGGAGCCCATGACCGTCACCGTCAAAGGGCCGGCGGGTCAAGTGAGCAAAGTGACGGCCGCGGTCGCCGAAGTCTTTGTCCAGGGACGGCGTTCCACCTTCAAGACCCGGGTCGTGCTCAGCCCGCGTGACGAGGAAAACCTCCCCGTCTTCGGCGTCACGGTGGAGCCTTCCACCGTGGAGGTGACTGTGCCCATCGAGCAGCAGCCGGGGTATTTGGAAGTGCCCGTGGTGCCTCGGACGGTGGGCAAACCCGCGCCGGGATACCGGGTGAGCAGCATCAGCGTGGAACCCGCCACCGTCACCTTGCGGGGAAGTCCGGAGACCCTTCAGCGGTTGCCCGGATATGTGGAGACAGAACCCCTGGACATCTCCGGCGCGACGGGGGATGTGGTGGAGCGGTTACCCCTGAAAGTGCCGCCCAACGTGTCCATCCTGGGCAGCAAGACCGTGCAAGTGACGGTCCGGATCACGCCTCTGGAGGGGGGAAAGACCGTCGTGCGGCCCCTCAAACTCCAGGGGTTGCCCGACGGCGCTCGGGTGATCCTCCCCATCCACAGTGTGCAGATCATCCTGGCCGGGCCCTTGCCCAAGCTGAACAGCCTGCGCCCGGAGGATGTCCAGGTGATCCTGGACCTC
This sequence comes from Chloroflexota bacterium, assembly GCA_013154135.1. Lineage (GTDB taxonomy): Bacteria > Chloroflexota > Anaerolineae > JAADDB01 > JAADDB01 > JAADDB01. The sequence goes on along the minus strand of JAADDB010000093.1, from coordinate 3,423 downwards.
TCCCAGGTGACAGGGGAAGGGGTCTTCACCCTGAAGCCTCAGGTCCTCACCCCCGCGGACGTGCGGGTGGAGACCATCATTCCCGAGGAGATTCAGGTGGAAGTGCGCATGCCCACGCCCACGCCCACCCTTACCCCCACCGTCTCCAACACCCCGACCGTCACCCCGCTGCCCAACGTCTACCGCCCGGGCACAGGGAACCAGACGGCAGGAGGGGATTAGGGGGAAGGAGTAACGATTGACGAGTAACGATTAAGGGGGGCAAAAGTCAAGCTCGTCTTAGCTGTTTGGGGTAGGTATCCCCTCAATTCATCAGCCTACGAAGGAACATCCATCATGGATATCAAACGAACGTTGGCTCAAGCACGGCGCCTCCTCCAATTCGACCCAGAGGAACGGGCCCGCCACGATTATGCCCATGTGTTCCTCAAAGGGCTCCGGGATGTCCAGGAGCTCAGCCCGCGGCCCTTGAAGGAGGCCCGAGTGCTCATCCTGGGATGTGGGTACACATATCCGGAAGTCATCCTCTACAACCCGCGAGTGCGTTTCGTCGCGGGCCTGGATGTGCTCAACGCGTTTTACCGGGATGGCTGGCTCGCGAGGTATCGGGATATCCTACAACGGGAGGGGCATCCCCTCCAGGCCGCGTTTAAGACCGCGGTGGAACGGTACAAGTTCGCGCGCTACTACACGCTGCTGGAAGATATCTCCGGAGTCCGGGTGGAACACGAACGGTACGTGTTGCACACGTACGACGGGTATCATATGCCCTTCCCGGATGATTATTTCGACGTGGTCATGTCCAATGCGGTGCTGGAACACGTGGAGGATATGCCCCGTCTGGTGGAGGAGTTGGCCCGGGTCACACGCCCCGGGGGGATCTCGTATCACTTGTGGCACAATTATTACAGCCTCTCGGGAGGGCATGTGCACCCGTCCATTTATCGGGCTGAGCCGTGGGGACATGTGCGCGGGGTGTACCCCACCTCTGGGCTCAATCGCCTGCGCCCGGAGGAAATCCGCGCCTTTTTCAGCGCGCGCTTTCTGCCCCTGAGTCTGTACCACGTGGACGCGAAACACGCAAAGCAGGAGCTGGATCCCGACTACGAACCCGAAGGGGCCGAGCTCCTCACCCCGGAACTCCGGGCAGAATTGGCCGAGTACCCAGAAGACTTGCTCCTCACCCGGGCCTTTCTCCTCATCGCCCGCCTCACAACCCAAACATAATTTTCCCAAAGTCCAGTCGGTAGGGGATACCCCTTACTCATCAATCGTCAATCGTTCCTCGTCACTCTCTACCCCCTCACCACGGTTTTGCGGACACCTACCCCTATGCTATGATCTCCCGCAAAAGTCTGCAACCCGGACCGATGTGCATTCCGGTGGAACCCGTGGGAGGAAACGCGACCGTATGTCCCCTGTTGAGCGAAAAGTGTTGGTCATTGGATTAGACGGGGCCACGTTTCAGGTCATTGACCCGTTGCTGGCCGAGGGAAAATTGCCTACTCTGGCCCGCCTGGAAACGGAAGGAACCCGTGCAACCCTCACCTCCACCCTCCCCCCCAACTCAGCCCCGGCCTGGACCTCCTTCATGACCGGTGTGAACCCGGCCAAACACGGCATCCTCGACTTTCGGGAAATCGACCTGCGCCGGTATGACCTGTACACAGGGGATTTTGTCAACGCGGGCGTGTTCGCGGGCTACACCATCTTCGACCTCATCGGCCAACACTCGGACGGGGTGGCTGCGTTTCGGGTGCCCATGACCTTTCCCGTCTGGCCCATCAAGGGGCGCATGGTTGCCGGATATCCCACGCCGGACCGAACACGCGCGTACACCTACCCTCCCGACCTGGCCGACCGGCTGAACCCGATTGCCCTGCACAGCCACGACGAAATCCTCAAAGCCGGCATCGAGGAAGAGCGTCGCAACGCGGATTACGAGATCCAGATGCTGTTGGACCACTTCGGTCGTTGGCTGGCAGAGGCCCAATACGATTTCTACATGGCCGTGACCGGCATCACCGATGGGTTCCACCACAAGTTCTGGAAATACCATGACCCTTCCCATCCCCTGCACGACCCCACCTGGCCTGAAGAGAAGAAGAACATCATCCGGGAATACTACATCCGCCTGGACCGGGTAGTGGGGGAATTGCTTTCCCGGGTGGATGAGGAGTGGCTTGTCATTGTCATGAGCGATCACGGGGGCGGACCCCGTCCCTGGCGGCTGTTCAACACCAACGCCTGGTTGGCCCAAAGGGGCTGGCTGAGGGTGGAGGGCCGTCGGACGACCCGGTGGGTACACAAACTCCTGCGTTATGGGGAAGCATGGGCCCGGAATCGGCTGCCCTGGCGTCAGTGGGTGGCCGAACACGTGCCCAAGCGCATCCGTCGGGAAGCATTGGCCGTCCGCCAGGCCACCAACCTCATCGACTGGTCTCGCACTCGCGCGTACCGGGTTCCCCTCCAATTCCCCGCGGAGGGCATTGAGATCAACCTGAAGGGGAGGCAACCGCAGGGGATTGTGGCCCCGGGGCGGGAGTACGAACAAGTGCGCGCGGAGATTGTGGCCGCGCTGCGGGACGTGCGCGATCCGGAGACCGGGGAGCCGGTGGTTCAGGACGTGTGGACTCGGGAAGAGGTGTACGTGCCCGGGGACCTGGACGCGGTCCCGGACATCGTCTTCACCACTGCGCCGCACCTGGGCTGTGGCGCGGACGTGCGGGACACCTTCACCCATCTGCCTCTGTCCTTTCTGGAGCGGCTGAACGGCGAGCACACCATGGAAGGCATTGCCTACTTCTGGGGACACGGGGTCCGTCGCGGGCATCGGACGCGAGTGCACATGTTGGATTTGGCCCCGACCATCCTTTGGGCCATGGGATTGGCCGTGCCTTCGGCCATGGACGGCCGGGTGCTGAAGGATGTGTTCACCCCCGAGTACGCGTCGCGGCCGGTGCGGCGGGAGGACATCCCTTGGGACGTGGGGGATGCGAGCAAGGGCCTGAGCGAGGCAGAGCGCGAGGCCATCCATCGCGCGCTGGCGGGTTTGGGGTATGTGGAAGAATGACCCGGCGGAGGTGAACGTTCTGTCATCTTGAAGAGGCGTTCTGTTCATCCACAGTTCATCTTCAGCGGGTAGAATTTATAGGGGTTGATGGACCGGCCTCAAGCGATCGAACATGATCACATATCACGGTTCGCGAACCGTAGGGACGCACGGCCGTGCGCCTGCCTTAACCGTCAATCGTCACTATCGGTGGACACAACTACTGGCACGGGGCGAGAACATCGGCGCCTCGCCGAGGTGCGGACCCGTCCGCCGCCAAGGTATTCCGGAGGGGAAGGGATCCGTTTTTGAGATAGGAGTTTGTTGTTTTCTTCCCCGGAGAGAATTGTTTTGTGTGGGGTGGGCGGGCG
>JAADDB010000206.1 GCA_013154135.1 Chloroflexota bacterium | reverse complement strand
AACTCTCTCTATGCACGGGGCGAGAACGCCGGCACCCCGCCAAGGCTCGGACCCGTCCGCCGCCGAGAGGTAGGGGAGCACGGCCGTGCGCCCACCTTCATCAGTAATCGCCTTGCCCGTCACGATCCTCGTCCATCCCGGCCAACCTCGCTCTCCAGCCAACCCCCTTAATCGTTAATCGTCAATCGTTACTCATTACTCATCCCCCCGGGTACAGCCCGATTGCCTCAGTCAATCAGCGGAATCTGCTAGGATAGGCCCATTGTACTATAGTGCCCAAACCTTGAAACTGGTATACTATAATGAGCCGTTCGAACAGCAAGGAGGGAAAAACCCATGCCGAAACTCATCTTTGCCCGACCATTGCTACCGGACGAACGCAGGGAACTCGTACGCATGGCCGAAAGCTCCGATCCTACCATGCGGGCTCGGGCGAAAGTGATCCTCTACTCCGCAGAGGAACGGTATCGCGTGCCGGAAATCGCCCTCCTCGTTGGGCTGGGGCCGGATAAGGTCAGGAAGTGGATTCACCGGTTCAACACACAAGGGCTACGCGGGCTCAAAAATCGCGCCTATAAACCGGGCCCCCCTCCTCGATTCCGGGGCATGACACGCAAGAAAATCATAGAGATCGCCCAAACGCCCCCCCGCACCTTGGGCCTCCTCTTCTCCACATGGACATTGCACTCACTGCGGCGCTACCTCATCGAACAGGGCATTGTGGACCACATCAGCCACGAAACGTTGCGCAAGATCCTGAAAGAGGCCAACGTGGATTGGAGAAAACACGGGGTGCGTAAATACGGATAGGAAGTCCAGAAGAGTTTTGCGTGGATGGCGGCCTCACCTCCCCGTCACCCACGCAAAACTCTTCCATGCCAGAGGACGAAAACAACGGAGCTCCACCCAAGGACAGATCTGCCCCCGAGCCAAGTTACTGCCTCCCCCCCCTCTTTCGCCGTCTCTCCGACCGCTTTTTCTCCCGCCGTGCGTTACTACGCGCAGAATCCTCGCGCGCATCCTCAATCCCCAACGTGCGCACGGCCATGCCCAACACGCCGTTGATGAACCGAGGACTGCTCTCCGAGCCGAAGAGTTTGGCCAACTCCACCGCCTCGTTAATAGCCACCCGCACGGGCGTATCACTCTCGGGACTGGTCAACTCCCATAACGCCATGCGCAGGATATTTCGGTCCACAATGGGCAACTGTTCCACAGGCCATTCAGGGGCAAAACGGGAAATAAGAGCGTCCAGACGGTCCTTCTCGCGGAGCACGCCAAAGACCAAGGAGCGCATCAGCTCGGTGGCCGTGGGGGGCAAAGGATCGGCCATCAACCGCCGACGGACCACTTCTTCTGGGTCGTGGCCTACACTGTCGATCTCAAACAGCGCTTGTAAAGCTAAGAATCGAGCTCGTTGTCGTGGTTTCATCCGTGCACACTACGGGTTTGACGTTCAACGTCTTCAATGACCACGCGGACCCCCGCGACGGGCATCCCCACCATCTCCTCCAGCGCGTCTGCCACGTGTTCTTGCAACTGCCTTCCCAATTCCTGGGCGTTCACCGTGCCGTCCGCGATCACGTGGAGGTCCACCGTCACCTGACCGTTCACCACGTAGATGGCCAGCCCCCGGGTACGGGCTCGCTTCCCATGCCATCGCACCGGTCGCCAGCGCGGCATCCGCCGCCCCAACCGGGCGACCCCGGGTTCCTGAAGCGCGGTGAATCGCACTATTGTCAACAACACTCGCGGATCGACCGTGATCCGACCTGCTGGCTGTTCAGACATGCGAGACCTCACGATTGCATCACCAAACCGCCGTCCACTGTCAGGACGTGACCGGTAATAAAGGACGCGTCGTCCGAGGCCAGAAACGCGACAGCCGCGGCAATGTCCTCCGGCGTCCCCGCCCGACGCACGGGCGTCAGCTGAATCATCTCCTTGATCAACTCCTCGGGCAGGTACGTGGTCAGATCCGTGGGCACGTAACCGGGAGCCACCGCGTTCACAGTGATGTTGCGAGGCCCCACTTCCTTGGCCAAGCTCTTGGTGAACCCGATCATGCCCGCCTTGGACGCGGCATAGTTGCTCTGTCCGGCCTGGCCCGCGAGCCCTACCACCGAGGTGATGTTGATGATGCGGCCGTACCGCTGTTTCATCATGGACCGCAACGCGGCTTTGGTCACATTATAGCAGGATTTCAGGTTGGTGTTAATGACCAGGTCCCAATCCGACTCCTTCATCATCAACAAGAGCTGATCCCGCGTTGTCCCCGCGTTGTTCACCAAGATGTCAATGCGCCCGAACGCTTGCAGGGCTTCCTTGACCAGCCGTTGCGCTTCCTTGTAATCCGACACGTCCGCCTGGATCGCGACGGCTTCGCCCCCTTGGGCCTTGATCTGCTCCACCACCTCTTGCGCGGCGTCCGCGCTGCGGTTGTAATTGACCACGACCTTGCACCCTTCTTCGGCCAAACGCAGGGCAATGCCCCGACCGATCCCCCGGGATGCTCCGGTGACCAACGCGATCTTCCCCGCTAAGCCTCGCATACCCTCTCCCCCTTCCTCTTAGTTATGGCTGGAGTTTAGACAAACGATCCTGGATGGGCACAACATTCAGCCGCATCTCGGCCGCGGACGGGCCAATGGAGTAATGAGTAACGATTAAGGGCCGATTGCCGGGATGGGCGCTTCAATGCCAGGTTGTCCCCATTGTCGCGGATAGTTCCGCTTACGAAGGCGCCAGATGTTGTCGAAGGGCCTCCACTGTCCCCAACGCGATGCGGGTGCTCTTGCGCTGAATGCGCTTCACCAGCCCCACCAGCACATCCTTCGGCCCCAGCTCGTAGAAGGTGTCCACCCCTTCTCCCAACATGTACTGGACACTTTCCGTCCACCGAACCGGGGATGTGAGCTGGGCAATGAGCACGTCCCGGATCTCCTCCACCGACGTGGCCGGCCGCGCGATCGCGTTCATCACCACAGGACGCTCGGGAGGCCGCATAGGCGTGGACCGCACTTTTTCCGCAAATGTGTCGGAAACCACTCCCATAAGAGGGGAATGGGCTGCGATGCTCACGGCTAAACGCACCACTTTGCGCGCCTTCGCTTCCCGGGCCAGCTCCATGGCCCGCTCCAACGCGGGGATAGCCCCCGAGATGACGACTTGGCCCGGACAGTTGTCATTGGCCACCCGAACGGGCAACCCTGTCTCCTCCTCCGCCTGCGCGCAGATGCGGCGCACGGTGTCCATGTCCAAGCCCAAGAGAGCGGCCATGCCCCCTGGCTGCTGTTCCCCCGCGAGCTTCATCAGGCGACCCCGCTCCCGCACAAGCTGCAGAGCATCTTCAAAGGAGAACACACCCGCCGCGTAGAGCGCGCTGTATTCCCCTAAGGAATGCCCGGCCAAGAAATCAGGCTCCCATTCCGGGCGCAGCGCGCGGACGACCGCAAGGACGGCTGCGCTGTGGGTGAAGATCGCGGGCTGGGCGTTGACGGTGTCGGTTAACGTCTCTTCCGGGCCGTGGAACATGAGTTGGGAAAGGGGGAACCCCAAGATTTCGTCCGCGCGCTGGAACACATCCCGCGCTTGGGGGTACACGTCCGCCAGATCCTCGCCCATGCCCACGTATTGGGAGCCCTGTCCGGGGAACAGCCAAGCCACTTGTCCCATGGTTTGCCTCACCTCCGTGGTGTGAAGCCCTTATGTGAGCGCTAGAGGGTTATTCCTCCTCTTCGATCAGCAGGATGTCCTCGCCCTTGTAGTAGCCGCAATACGGGCACACGGTGTGCGGGCGGCGCTTCCGATGGCAACGAGGACACTCCACCAGGTGGACGGGGCCCAGTCCGTGGTGCGCCCGTCGGCGATTGCGTCGACCTTTGGAAACTTTTCGTTTGGGCAACGGCGTCATGATTTCCTCTCCTTATGTTCCGATATCTGGCGTTGGACAGGCAGTCCTAACGAGCGAACAAATCCATGGTACCTGGCTGCGGACGGGTCCGCACCGCCGCGGGACACCGGCGTTCCCCCATCCACCGAAGGATGAGGGGAGCCGGCCAGCACCCCGGCTTAAGGCTCCACCTTGAAGCCGGCCAACGCGGCCCACCGGGGGTCAATGTCCTCCTCCACACATTCATGAGGCCCTTTGTTCAGGTCCGCACCGCACACAGGGCATAGGCCCTTGCACGACTCGGAACAAAGGGGCTTCATGGGCAACGAGATGATCAAATCCTGGCGCACCACCTCGGTGATGTCCAGGATGTGTTGGGCGTCGATGAGCAACGCCTCGTCATCCGTGAACTCCTGCCATGGGATGGGTGCGCCCGTGTACACCTCAACCGTCGGGTAGTACTCCTCCTCGATGTGAACGTCCAAATCGTAGTACGCCGGTGCCAAACACCGGCTGCACACCGTCTCCGCGCGTGTGTGCACCGTCCCGGTGACCAGGATTCCCTCTCGGGTGCGCATCAACTGCACATGACCGGAAATAGGCCGGATCAGCTCCGTGTCATCGGTCAAGTGCTCCAACACGCGCTCTTCGAAATCATATTCCCGGGTAGCACCCACGGGACCTTTTAACAAACCAGATACGTTAAATTGCATGGTTCCAACCCCTTATGCGCGAGTAGCGCATGCCAGGCGAAAGATTATAAAAGTACCACCTGGCTCTGTCAATTTTATCATACGCAAGGGGAAGGAATAGCGATTAATTGGGGAACGAGGACGAGTACTGAAGTTGGGACAAAAGCCCCTGGCCGGCGAACAAGATTCAGCCGCACCTTGGCGGCGGACGGGTCCGCACCTCGGAGGGGTGCCCACGTTCTCGCCCCGTGCCAGAAAAGTGTTGTGGTGGGTGCCGGCCACATAAAACAGTTTTCTGGGAAAGAAGTCAACGGACGCCTATTCCAAAACCGGATTTCTTCCCGTTGAATGAGATTCATCTGATGGGCTGAAAAACTCCGTAGTACCTGGGCCGCGGACGGGGCTATGGGGTAACGAGTAATGAGTGACGATTAAAGGGCTGAATGCCGGGTTGGCGGGAAAAAGTCCCTTTGGGGGCTCCGCGGGATTCTGGCCTTTTCGCCCCGTGCCAGAAAAGTATTTTTGGTGGTTGGCGGGTGGAACTACCAAAAACAGTTCTCCGGGGAAGAAAGCAACCAGAATCTCTACTCCGCGTTCATGTCAACGTACAGAAACCTTGACATGGCGGTCAATCAGGAAGTTACCTTGGGGAGGAGATGAGAACCCCTCGGGCGGGGGATAACCGCACGCGTACGGCCTGGGCTTCCGAGCCGGGCACCGGGCGAAAATGCTTCTCCCGACCCGCCCGCTCCATGGAGCGAAGCCAGTGGAACAGGGGAGCCCGGAGCGACGGATCACTGGTCAGACGGTAGTACACATGCCCTCCCGTCTCTTCCACGGTGAGGATGCCGGAGCACACCAGGGAGTTCAGGTATTGGTACGTCAACTGAGCGGGACGCCCGATCGCGCGGGCGATCTCCCGGGCTGTCCAGGAACGATACGGCATGCTGCCCATCAGTTGCAGGATATCCCGATGGGCTAGACCGCGAACATGGGTGTAGAGAAAGTGTACGACGTCTGCGACGTTCATCGGTGTTTATCCCCTTCCTTCCCGCATTCCAATATACGCCCTGAGCTCCGTTGAGACAATAGGTCTATCGTACCGCCTTGCCGGCAGCTCCCTGCACAACCACCTGCCGGCCGTGCCCCCAGGCATCCCATTTCTGCTCGGCCCAAGAGCTTGGTATAATCCCCTTATCCAAAGGCTGATGGACGTGAAATCCGGTGACACTTTGGCGGCGGACGGGGCCGCACCTCCGCGGGGTGCCCACGTTCTCGCCACACAAAACGGAAATCTCAACCTGTCGATAGGTTCCAGAGGTCGACACGCGAACTTCGGTCCATGCAAAACCTCTAACTTTCATGAGAGGTGACGTTTTATGCCCACAAAAAGTTACACGCAACTTCTCCTGAGCGCGTGCATCGCGGTGTTCCTCCTCTTTGGGCTGTTCCCTCCCCTCCACGCGGATAGCCCTCACGCCTCCCTTCCCGATGATGAGCTGGTGCTCATCGACGGACAAGGGTTCATCCACGTGGTCGACCCCCATACGGCCCCGTACATGCAGCCCGTGTCCTTTTGTTCACCGGTGGGCGGCTGGCAGCAGGTGCGTTTGGGGGATGTGAACGGGGACGGGGATGAGGAGATCATCGCGCTCCAGGGAAAGGAACTACGGGTGTACGACCCGGTCGTCCAGCGGGGCTCGACGCCGGTCTCTTGGCACGTGCGCCCTCCGGAGGGCCAATGGGTTACCGTGACCACGGGGGATGTGGACAACGACGGCCAGGACGAAATCATCGCCGCGCACACCGCGAACCGGGGCCCCATCGTCGCCCGCATGGTGGTGTTCGACCCCCGAGCCCAGGGGGATTATCCGGTCATCTTCCAAAAGGACCTGGATATCCCCGTGTTGGAGATGGATACGGGGGATGTGGACGGGGATGGCTGGGACGACATCGTGGTTCTCGGGGATGTGCGGGCGCTCTTCTACATCGTACAAGGGGGCACGTGGGACACGCTCCACTATTACGTGGAGTTGAAGCCCTGGGTCGGACTGGCTGTCGGGCAGACGCATGCCAGCTCGCCCCAGGAGGAGATCGCGACCATCCGACGGGTGCCCCCTTACCAGGATTCGTATTGGCTGTATCGCTGGTTGGCCGGCAATCGCCTGCGTCTGCTGGACCGGATGGATTTCTACCCCAACATGGACGACGTGGCCATGTTCGACATGAACAGGGACGGGGATGAGGAGGTCCTCTTTGTGCGCCACGATGACACGCAGGTCCCGGTCGTGGTCCGCAACCCCGCGGGGTATGTGCTGCCCCGGGATATTCAGATCTTCGCGGGGCCGGGATGGAAACGGATCGCCGGTGGGGATCTGGACGGGGACGGCTGGGGGGAGCTGGTCATCCTCAAGGAACGGGCCTATCGGATCTACACGGAACCGGAGAAGAGTGACGCGTTCACCCAGCATGTGGCCCCTTATCGCCTCAGCCTGGCCGTGGGCAACTTGGATGGACCGGGCATCCCGGTCAAGCCGGTTCTCAGACTGAGCGCCAACCAGGTCACTTTCCACTACGAGGCGTACACGCCCGTGCCCGCCCAAGCCGTGCGCATTACCAACGAGGGGGGAGATGGCCCTATCTCCTGGGAAGCGCGCATCGTGGAAGAGGAAGCGACAGACTGGCTCCACATTCAGCCCACCTCCGGACAGACCCCGGGCACGTTGGTCCTCAGCGTGATGCCGCAGGGACTGCCCAGCGGTTCCTACCTCGCGCACGTGCGGGTGGACGGCATCGGCGCGCTGGAAAGTCCTCAGTTCATCACCGTCACCCTGACCGTGGTGACCCCACAGCTGGAAGTTCAACCCCGGACGGTGAGCTTCGAGGCCCAAAAGGGACATCCGCCGTTGAACCACATCCTCGCGGTGCGCAATGTGGGCCCGGGCGGGAGCATCGGATGGCACGCGATGCCGATAGAGGGGAGTGAGTGGCTGTCTATCACGCCCACGGTGGGGACCACGCCCGCGGAAATTACCGTCACCATTGACCCGCGGGAGATGGAGGTGGGATTACACATGGGGGCTATCCGGGTGGAGGCGGATGATCCGGTGGTGCGCAATTCTCCCATCACCATCACAGTGATGGCGTCCATCGCCCCCCCTATTCTCAAGGTGAGCCCCCAGCGCCTGTATCTCAACCTGTGGCCCCAGGAAGAGTACACCCCGCCTCGGGTTTCCATTGTCCAATACGGCGTGCCCCAGGGCCATGCCATCCACTGGGTGGCCGGGGTCATCCCCAGCATTCGCGGGCTTGAAGCGCGGCCGATTGCGGTGACGGAGACGGGGGTGCGCGTGCGTACGGCTCAGGGGGAAGCGTTCGTCCCGAATTTGGATTGGGTGACCCTGGACCCGTGGCATGGGGTCACGCCGGCCATGATGGTGGTGAAAGTGCACAATGAGCGGATGGAGCCGGGGGTGTACTACGCGACGGTGGTCATTGACGGCGGCCCCGGCACGCAAGATCGGTTCCAAGGCGTTGATCTGACCGTGGTCATCCCCGCGCAACAACACTATTTGCCGGTCATCCGGCGTTAGTTCGGAGTGCGGACAAGCGCCTCTCCTGGGCCCACCAAGGGGCCGTACCTCCTTGGCGGCGGACGGGTCCGCACCTTGACGGAACTCCGGCGTTTTCGCCCCGTGCCGGAAGAGGGTTTTGTGTGCGTGGTGGGCGGGCTTCGCCCGCCCACCACGCACACAAAACCGTTCCCCCCGGGAAAGAAATCCACAAGCTCCTATTCCAAAACCAGATCCCTTCCCGTTGAACAGGGCGCACGGCCGTGTGCCCCTACCGTTCGTGAACGGCGATGTGCGGTCATGTCCGCCTACCTGTGCCTGATTGACGGACAAAACTCGGTCGTACCCCGGCGGCGGACGGGTCCCCCGGGGAAAGAAATGAATGTCTGTCTCACTGCAACGGGAACAACAGTGGCCCGGCAGAAGAATTCTGCAGGATCCCCGGCCGCACTTTGGCGAGATGCCGACATTTCCCCTGTGCCGGAAGAGGGTGTTTGGAGGGTGCGGGCTGGGTTTCGCCCGGCCAGCACCCTCCAAGGACAGTTCTCTACATGTCGATTAACCGCTCCAGCAACCCATGGCGGACGCCCTGATAGGCCTGTTTCAGCCCCGCCGCGACCGCGCGCGCCCGGGAACGCCCATGTCCGATGTAGATGAGACCGTTCACCCCCAGTAGGGGGGCCGCGCCGATGCGCGCGTAACTGTTCTCCTCACGAAGGGCCAACAGCGCGGAACGCACGGCTTCGGCCTGATGCCCCGCCACCGGGAGCACCCGCTCCAGGGCTCGAGAGAGGAGCTCGTCCACCAGTCCTTCTGTCAGCTTCAACACCACATTCCCCACATATCCATCGTGAACCACCACGTCCACCCGGCCATGGGCCACATCCAGCCCTTCGATGGACCCCACAAAGTTCAACTCACTCGCTTCCAGGAGGTCATATGCCGCTTGGATGACCAGGGAACCCTTCCGCGGCTCCGTGCCCACGGTCAGGAGACCCACCCGGGGATGTTCAACCCCGAACATGGCTTGGGCATACGCACTGCCCATGCGGGCGAACTGGAGCAGGTGGCGGGGACGCACGTCTGTGTTCGCGCCCACATCGATGATGACCATGTGGGGATGCAGGCGGAAATAGGGGACAGGGACGGCCGGCCGTTCGATCCCCGGCAACATGCCAAAGGCGAAGCGCGCGGCGATGAACGCGGCGCCCGTATGGCCCATGGTCACCGCCACATCCGCGTGTCCATCCCGGACAAAGCGACACACCCGGTTGATGGTCGCTTCCGGTTTCTGACGCACGGCCTTCACCGGAGATTCGTCCATCCCGATCCACTCGTGAGAGGGCACCAGTTGGACGTTCGGAGGTGGGGATTCCCCTTCCGGCAGGATGGAAGGAGGGCCGAAGAGGAAGATCTCCACGTCGGGCAAGGCGCGAGCTGCCAAAAACGCCCCCGCGACCACCTCCGCGGGGGCGTAATCGCCACCCATCGCGTCCAAAGCAATGCGAACGCTCATGCGTCCTCCCAGTACGCGGCCACTCCTAACACTCCGGGGCCAAAGTGCACGGCCAAGGCCGGCCCCACATCCACCACCACCACGTCCCCGGGATATGCGAAGGCCTCCTTCACCTCCTCGGCAAAGGATTGGGCCCTCTCCGGGATGTTGCCGTGGACCACGCCGAGCCCCTTCAAGGGGCGGTTACCCAGCCGTTCTTTCACCATTTGGATCACCCGGCGCAGCGCGTTGCGTTGTGTGCGCTCTGTGGTCACAGCCTGGGGAACTCCGTCCTCCAGGGAGACGATGGGCTTTACCTTGACGGGGGTCTTTGTGGCCTTCTCCGCGCCCACGGTGCGCCCGCTGTGGGCCAGGTGCTCCACTTCGGTGACGGTGAAGATCAGCGCGTTGTTCGCCTTAACCCGCTCGATCGCGTCCAAGGCTTCTTCTGTGGAGCCCCCGGATTCCAACACCCGAGCCGCTTCCACCACCATCCAAGACATGGGCAGGGAGGTGGTGGTCGAATCCACCACGTGGACCTTGAGGTCGGGAACCATTTCCGCGGCCATTTGGGCCGAAGTACAGGTGCCACTGGCTTTGGCCGTCACGTAGACGCCGATGACCTCGTCCGCGCCTTCGGCCACAGCCTCTCGGTAGGCTTGGGCGAAATCGTGGGGCGTGGGTTGGGAGGTCTTCGGCATCTCCGAGGCCTCGGCCAGGCGACGGTAGAACTCTTCCGGGGGCAAGTCCACATAATCCCGGAAGGACTCGTCGCCGAAGATGACGTACACCGGTACTACTTTGACGTTATACCTTTGGACCCACTCCTGCGGCATGTTGCTGGTCGTGTCGGTCATCAAAACCACATGTGCCATACGCCCTCCTCCTTTTGGATATCGTTAATTGCTATTTGACGGACGAAACTCGGTAGTCCCTTGGCGGCGGACGGGCCGGGGTCTAACGAGTAATGAGTAACGATTGACGATTAAGGTGGGCGCACTGCCGTACCGCCCCTACCGTTTGTGTAC
>JAADDB010000199.1 GCA_013154135.1 Chloroflexota bacterium | reverse complement strand
CGGGCTTCGCCCGCCGGCCAACCACCAAAAACTCTTTCTATGCACGGGGCGAGGACGTCGGCATCCCGCCAAGGTGCGGACCCGTCCGCCGCCAAGGTACAACGGAAGCCTAACACGGTCCACGAACGGTAGGGCCGCACGACCGTGCGCTCGCCTTAATCGTCAATCGTTACTCGTTACTCCTGACCAAAGAGAGCGGTGAGATCGCGGACAAGGTTCGTCCGCCGAATCCACACGGTACGGGGACTGTTCGAATACGCGTGGGGCAACTTCTCATCTTCCGTGATAATGATGGTCGGCAGTTGGACATGGGCATTGGCCGGATCCACGTGCTCCCACGTTCTCCTCATCTCCTCAGGGGCCAGCTCCGTGATAAGGGCGACCACCTGCTCCCGATGAGAACGGTACAAGCGCAAGACATCCTCGGGCTTCTCCGCGTGTAGCACTTCCATTCCCAGATCCTGCAGGAGGCTTTCCACCCTTTCCTCCACCTCATCATCCAGGTGGTGGAGGAGAACATACTTCCTCGCGGGCCCCTTTTCTGTTTGGTCATCCCGGACTATCGAGGGGGAGACAGGCAGCTCCAGCGCGGGGAGGTACACGGTGAACGTCGTCCCCCGTTCCACCTGACTCTCCACCGTAATGTAGCCTTCGTGTTGTTGGATGATCCCGTATACCTGGGCCAGCCCCAGGCCGGTTCCCTGATCCGGCCCTTTGGTGGTGAAAAAGGGCTCGAAGATATGGGGCAGCACATTCTCGGGAATCCCCTTCCCCGTGTCGGAAATGCGAAGCCGCACCCATGGCCCCGGCGTGAGCTCCGGCAAGGGAATTTCGGCCAGGCTGTGATACTCCACGCGGTCCAGCTCGATGGTGAGAATACCACCTTGGGGCATGGCATCCCGGGCGTTGAGGATGAGGTTGGTGAGCACCTGTTGAAGCTGGGTTTTATCCGCGTGGACGGTGTAATCCCCCGTCCCGAGGATGACGCGAGTTTCGACCGACGGGGGAAGGGATTCCTTGAACCAATACAGAGTTTCCTTTACCAGCGTTGCCAGATCCAACGGCCGGCGGTGCGGCGTGGAGCGTCGGCTGAAGTCCAGGATCTGCTGGACCAGCTGCGCGCCCCGCTCCCCTTGTTCCGCGATGAGGAGCAGGCGTTGACGCACATCCTCCGGAATATCCTTCCGCCGGGCGAGGAAGCGGGCAAAGCCGATGATGCCCTGGAGGATATTGTTGAAGTCATGAGCAATTCCCGCGGCCAATTGCCCAATGGCCGCCAGGCGATCCTGTTGTTGAATTCGTTGTTGAATGGCCCGCTCTTGCGTGACATCCCGCACAACCAACACCCACCCTTGGGGTTCCCCTTCGCCCAGGGGTTGGGCCACCCCCTCGAAAATGCGCTTGGTTTCCGTGATCCCGTGGATCTCGTGTCGCATCCCCCGTTCAGGCGGCTGCAGGATCTCGTCGATGTGCCGGTCGCCCAGGTGGGTTAAGGGCACGTGAAGTTGCACGCCCAACGGGGCCAGGAAAGCACGGCCCGCGGGATTGGTGGTGAGAATGCGCTTCTCCGGGTCCAGGAGGTAAACCCCATCGGGCATTGTGTCCAAGATGCGCTGCATCTGTTGGGCCTGGGAGTGGATGTGCTGGTAGAGCCGGGCGTTTTCGATGGCGATGGCAGCTTGCGTGGCAAAGGCTTGAGCAATGCGCGCATGCTCCGGTGTGTAGAATCCGGGCTCGCGTTTGTCCAGGGTAATAATGCCGATCAACTCATCCCCGTAGAGCATGGGGACCCCTAACCAGGAGTGGATGTTGGCCTGGGCATGGGGCTCCTTGCGGAATTCTTCAAAATGATCCATCACGTTTCGGTAGATGATGGGCCTTCTCTCCTGGACAACGCGGCGGTTGGGGTTGGTGTCCTTTGTGATGTCAAAACTCAGCCCTACGATCTCTTCCAGGTTGGGGAACCCACGGCCGCCGATGATCACCAATTGATTATCCTGCAGTTCCTGCACGGACGCACTGTCGTACGGCACGACTTTTTGGAGTTCGGTGAGAATGCGGTCGAACACATCCTGGAGGTTCAGGGTAGAACTGAGGGCCTGGGCTGCCTCCAACAAGTGTTCGCTTTCCTGTCGCGCGCGCTGTTCGGCTGCGTAGGCGCGTGCGTTTTCCGCCGCGATGGCCACCTGGGCTGCCAGGGCTTCGAGGAATCGCCGATCCGCTTCTCTGAACGCGCCCACATGGACGGATTGAAGGGTGATGGCCCCGATGACACGTTCCCCCGCGTGCAGGGGAACGCTGAGGAACGCGTGTCCTCGGCTTTCCATGTCACAGGGCGACGCGGGCAGCGTCTCCGTGTAGATATCCCGGAACAGGAGGGATTCCCCGTGCTGCACAACCCAGCCTGTGAGCCCGCATTCATCGCGGGGAAGACGTCGGCCGATATACTCACTTACGGGGTTATCGTCTCGGACGACAAAGGCAATTTCCACCGTCTCCGTGGCCGGGTCATGGAGGAATACGCCCATGCTGGTGGGATGCATGAGTTGCGAGATTTCTTCGTAGAGCTTTTGCCACAACTGGGAGAGTTCCAGTGTGCTACCGAGCACAAGTGCGGTTTTGTACAAGCTGGCCAGCTCTTCGGCTTGGCGTTGGGTGGAACGGAGGAGTTGGGCCCGTTCCACAGCAAGGGCCAGCGCGTCGGCCACTTGTTGGAGCAGGGGGATGTAGTGGGGTGGTTCCTCCAAAGGATGTTTCCAGCTCAAGTTGAGGGAACCCAGGACACGTCCTTTTAACCGCAGAGGGATGTTCAAGCGGGCCCGATACCCCGCGAGCAGAAGACGTCGTTCCCCCACGCTGTGCTCTGTTTGTTCCAGATCCAGCGTGATGTGCACCCGTCCGGCCAAAATGTCCCTGGACGCGGTGCACGCGTCCACAGGCATGGTGATGCGGGGCGAAGTCTGGGAGGGGAACGTCTCGTCCGTGGCCGCGATGGTGAAACTCCGCTGGGCCTCGTTGAGGAGGGCTAAACTGATGCGGGCCGCGCCCGTGTATTCCTTGAGGAGGGCACTGACCTGGGGGAAAGTTTCTTCCAAGAGGGGAGAAGCGTTAAGGGCTTGGAGGATGCGTTGGAGGACGGTGATGTTACGGGTATGTTGCTCCTTCTCCGCGAAGAGCTCCGCGTGCTCAATGGCAATGGCCGCTTGGTCCGCGAAGAGGGTTAGGAGGTGGATTTCGTCTTCGCTGAAGTCATGAGGGGTAACGTAGACCACATTCATCACCCCTACGGTCCGGCTGGCGGTTTTCAGGGGGAAGGAGGCAATGGCCCCGCTCCATTGCCATGACTTGTAGCCGGGATGCTTGTTCACGTTGGGGATGATGATGGGCTTCCCGGTTTGGGCCACGGTGTAGGTAATTCCCTCACTTCGCGGCATGGCAAAGGGATGCTCTTGCGCATCCTCCTCCTGCCGGGCCGCTCCGAAGGTGAGCTCTTGACCGTCGTAGAGGAAGATACGGGCATCATCCGCGGGGACGAGGCTCATCACCGCATCCAAAATCGTCTCCAGGATTTCGCTCAGATCCAGGGAGGAGGTGACTTTCAGGCTCGCTTGGCGCAGCGCTTCCAGCTCCATCTGCCGCTTTCGTTCCTGTTCCAACAAGCGGGCGTTGCGGAGGGCCACAGCCGCTTGCCGGGCCAAGAGCATGAGCAGATTTTGGTGGTCCCGGGAGAAGTAGTTCGGGCGGTTGTGGATGACTTCCACAACGCCGAGCACCTCCTCTTTCCAGATCATGGGAGCGCCGATGACGGAAACAAAGGGATGGGACGCCTCGTACGCTCGGGCCCGGTTCGGCCATGTCCGGTAATCGGGGATAATGAGGGGCGTGCCCGTGGCAGCCACCAATCCCGCGACCCCTTCGCCGAAGTGGAGTTCCACGCCCGTGCAGTCCTCTTGGAGGTTGTGGCTGACCACACAGCGGGTGCGTTGGTGTTCTGGATCGGTCAGGTAGACCCCACCGCCCGTGCCGCCGAGCAGTTCCACCGCCTTTTGGGTGATTTTCTCCAGAAGCGTGGTGACATCGTGTTCTTGGGTGATGTCGAAAAGGATGTCGTTGAGGGCGGCCATCTGTTCGGCCTGGTACTGGATCCGGGTGATGAACCGTTGCCGTTCCTCGCGCAGACGTACATCTTCGGTGATGTCCTCCAGGAATCCGTCCACGTAGAGGATCTCGCCCCTTTCATCCCGGACGACGTGGCTGGTGTTGCGGACCCAAATGGTCTGGCCGTCGTGGCAGCGCAAGTTCAGCTCCAGGACCAGGGGCCCCTCTGCAACGGCCAGCTGTTCTTGCAGGACCTGAAAATCCTCCTGGTTGACGAAGAAGGTCTGGCACGAGCGCTGGAGCAGGGTGTCCACATCCGGACAGTGGAGGATGCTTGCCAGGGCTTGGTTCGCGTTGAGGATGGTGCCGTCCGGACGGATCCGGTAGAGGCCCACGGGGACATTTTGGAAGAGCTCCCGGTATTTGGCTTCCGCCCTTTTCAGTTGGGCATGGGTGTACGCGCGGGAGAGCGCGAGGCTGGCCTGGTTGGCGATGGCAACGAGCAGATGCCTTTCCTCCGCGTTCAACCCCTTTGCCCGGCGAGGGGTGACGATGATAACGCCCTTAGGTTGCCCATCCACGATAAGGGCGATGTGCTCCTCGTGGGGGGTGGGGGACGGGAGGTGGGGGCGATGGTGCAAGGCATCGGGAATGTGGCCGCATTCCGGGGAGAAGGAATGGGCCCGCAATGTCCACCGGGCATTTTCCTTTTGTAAGTAGACGGCCACACATTGACAATCGAGGTAGGCTTGGACGTGGGTGACGATGGTGCGCGCGATCTCGTCCACTTCCAGCAACGGTGCGAGGTTCTCGGTGAAGCGGAAGAGTGCCTGGATGTGCCGCAACTGTCGCTGGAGCGCTTGTTCTGCCTCTTGCCGTTGGGCGAGTTCTTGATGGGCTTGTTCGTGCAGTTGGGCGTTGACCAGCGCGATGGCTGCTATGTGGGCCAGGGGGAGGAGTTTTTCCACGTCCTGCGGGGTGAACGCGTGGGGACGTGCGCTGTCCAGGCGGAGGATGCCCAAGGGCCTTCCCTGATGTCGAATCGGGACGATGATGCTGGAGCGAATCCAACGGGTTTCGGGCACGACAACCCAATCCGGGTGGCTTTGGGTATCTTTGACGAGGATGGGGTGTCCCCCCGCTAAGGCGCGCTTGGCCAGGACGAAGATGTCCAAAGGGAAGCGCAGGGCTTTCAGGAAGTCCACCGGACCGAATTTGTCATACCCGCGCCATTGGGCAATGTAGAGGCTGTTGCCGTCCACCAGCGCGATGTTGGCGCTGTCGTAGGGGACGAGTTTTTCCACTTGGATGAGGATCTGCTGGAAGATGCGTTCTGTGGAGAGGTGAGATGTGAGGGCCAAGGTGATCTCGCTGAGGGTTTGCGAGTATTCCCGCTCGGCCCGTTCCTTTTCCAGGGTGCGCTGCAAGTCTTCCTGCAATGCTTTGTATTGGGTGACGTCGTTGAAGACGACAAGGGTGCCGATGGGATGTCCCCGGTAGGTGAGGGGCATAATGCGAGCCTCGATGTAGCGCGTTTCACCTTCGTCCGCCTCAAGTTGGAGTTCACAGAACGCCTCGCGGTTTTGAATCACGGCTTCGAGGAGTTGGGGCCATTTGTGGAGCACCTCCTGGACGGAGCGGCGGATCAGGCGACAATCCCCGGCGCAGAGGATGCGGTGGGCAGCTTCGTTCGCGTCGATGATCAGGCCTTTGCGGTCCAGGGTGAGAATCCCCTGTCCCATATTTTCGAAGACGGTAGCCCGGGCAATGGGGATGACATCGAAGAGTCCGGCATATCGCAACATGTAAAGCAGGGTGCCCAGGACAATGACGCCCGAGAGGGGAGCCGGGTTCAAGGGCACTCGGTGGCTCATGTACAACGCGGTTCCCCACAGGGTGGCAAAGATGCCCACAAGCAGGAAGATGAAAGCCCATTGCAGTCGTCGCCGCACTTTGGGGATTTCAGGGGAGAGGATGCCCACGGAGATGAGGGCCAACGTGCTCGTGTAGCTGGCGAGTATCCAGAACCAGGGCCCGTAAATGGGGCGAACCAGGGGAAGCCCTTCTTCAATGTCCTCCAGGTATACCCCTGTCCACATCAGGTGATGGAGATCGTTGGTCCAGGTGAAGAGGATGGACAGGACGGACGGGATAAAGAGGAGGACGTAGATGAGGGTTCCAAAACGCTGTTGTCTGCGGGTGTAGTGTATGGTGAAGAGGGTGAAGGCCGGAGCCATGAGGGCTACGGCCGAGTATTCGACTTGCAAGCAGTACAACTTGAATCGCAGGGTGGTGGCAAGAGCCTCTCCCACGGTGGCGAAGAAGAAGCATCCCAGCAGAAAGAGGAACACGGCCAAGTAAAGAGCCCCCGGCGCTTTCCGTTGGCGCCAGGTCATCAGCCCGGTTACAAGGGCCAGGATTCCTGCAATGCCGTGTGCGATGAGCCAAAAATGGTGCATTCTCTCCGCTTACCCGTTACTTGTGTTCCTTGTTTTGCGTCTCCACAAATGAAGATGCCCCCTGGAACGCCATTATATTCCAGGTTTACGCCCTTTTCAATAGGATAAAGGTCATGGTCGGCCCGATATCCTTGTCCCGTGCCAGAGAAGCCTTTTGTGGGACGGTCTGGGAGGTGTACCCCCGCAACGTGGCTTGCCATTCAGCAAATTTTTGTTATAATAGAAGCGGTATATTGTGCAGCCGCTCTGCAACGCGCTCCCGGGTCCGACCTAGGTCCTAGAAGATGCGGTTCGCAGGGCCTTTCAACGCAGCTTTTCGGGCGTCCGTTCCAGGTTTCTCGTAGACTCATGTTCAACGTTGACCCGTATTCGGTATTCCCTTCGGTTCTCTTTCACGCCTTGAGTAGAGGAGGATGGACATGAAATCCCGGCGTCTTGTAATCTTTTCCCTCTTGATGGTTTTGGTTTTGGGGTTGTCCGCGTGCGCTGCACCACCTCCGGGTGCGGATAAGGCGGCTGCGGATGTGGTGCAATACGCGGAATCCACAAACCGCTTTGCCCTCAAGTTGCCTCCAATCTACGTCCAGTATGACAACGACGGGGTGCTGGGCATGGCGGGGGTAACCACCAATCAGCTGTACCAGTGGACGGGTATTGACCTCCGTGGCTTGAATGTGCAACCTTGGGTTGTACAGCGTTTTGTGGAGGCGAACGTCCAACACATGGAGGTGGTCGAAGGCACGGATGGTCTGGGCATCTACGTGAACGGCAAGCCATTGCCCTATGTGGCTTGGGATGGGGAGTCGTTGACGAACCTGGGGAAGTTGTTGCCCGCGTTGGGTGTGCCGTACGGAAACATCGTGGGCAAATTGCTGCCCCTGTTGCGCTACACTCGACTCGCGGTGGTCGTCCAGTTTCCCGTCAAACCTGACGCCACCCTGGCTCCCTTCCGCGCACCGAACGCGCCAGCCGTTACCCGGGTGAAGGCGGAGCCGGTGGAAGAACCGGTGGCTGTTGTGCGCCTGGATGTGGCATACGATGCCAATGGCCTTCCCTCTGTTCTCGGCTTGGACGCGGCTACCTTGCAAGCCCTGGGCGTGGATGTACAGCCCTTTGCCCTGGATCCGGCCCTGATCCAGTCCTTGATGCAAGCCAATGTGCAACATGTCCACTTTGTCAACCGGCCGGATGGCATTCACATTTACGTGAACAACGAGCCTTTGCCCTATGTGGCCTGGGATGACGAACACGTCCAGACCGCGTTGGACCTCTACGCCACGTTCTCCGGCTTGCAGAATTCGCCCATTTTGCGCCTGCTCGCCCAGGTACTCCCGCGAGTTCGGGAAAGCGACATCGATGTGGTCCTGCGCTTCCCCGTCCCCGAAGGGGCGGAGGAAATCCCTGTCCTTGAACCCGCACAGTAATTCAGTCCTGAAGGAGGACACCCAGTGGAACGGCGATTTTATGTGTTACGTGTTGTCTCTCTGTTGTTCAAGGTGTTTGCCTTTCTCCTCCTTATCGTCGGTCTGGCCAGTTTGGTCTTTGCCCTTGTCCGAATCGTAGGAGGGGGAGGTAACGGCGATTTCGGTCATTGGGCCCAAATCGGAGGAGCGGTTCTTCTCTTCGGATGGGCATTTGGAGAATTCATGGTCCTATACGCCATCGGCGAATCGTTGAATGTTCTCATGGCCATCGAAGAAAATACCCGTGCTTCCTCCTTGCGTTTGTCCCATTTGGCCGCGCTTATTACCAGGGCTGAAAACATCGCGGAGGAGTGAAATCATCCCCTCAGCCCTATATGCTTTTCCTACCGCTTGGGTATCCCCCAAGCGGTTTTTTACTGTATTCTCTTTGGCGAACGAAACCGGGTTACGTCCTGGCGGTGGACGGGACCGCCCGCCCACATATCTTTGCATCGGCAATCAGGGCCTGAGGTGAAACATGACCCTCCCGTTTGAGGAGCAGGTACTCAAAGCGGCTCAGGAGGATGCGCGCATCCTCGCGGTGTGGACCTGGGATGTGCCCACACCTCTTCCTGTGGTCACTTTGATTTTGCCGGAGGCCGCTCTGGCCGATTTCTACGCTCATCGGCAAGCATGGGTGGCCCGCTGGTTCCCAGGGCACACCGGATGGCCCATCCAGGTGTGGGAGCACGCGTTGGCTGTGTTCGCTCGGGGGGAGCTCCAAGGCGTGGTGGAGTGGTTGGGGTGGGGACAGGTGCCGGAATACCCCTTCTCCCGCGTTCGCGTGCTCTTTGACCGAACGGGCCGTCTCGCAACGCGCCTCCACTTCCGCTCTGCCCCCCAGCGGGTGGAGTACGCGAACCTGACCCATCATTTCATGCAATTTTGGCTCTATTGGTCTTTGGCCCGGCAAACGGAGGGGGAAGGGGCGGTGTGTGTGTTTTACGCCGCGCGCGCGTACGACGCGCTGGCCCGGTTTTTGCACGCCGCGGATTTCACCTCGGGACTGCCCGACTCCCTCGGCAGGTTTCTCCCCCTCAAAGCGGCCGGTTTAGAGGATGCCCTCCCCCTGGGACGGGATTGCCGCGCCTGGTTGGATGGTCTGGCGCGGACCATGCAACGCGAGGGGGCCCGGATTTCTCGGACGACCGGTTGGCCCATGCCCGAGCTGGGAGGGGTAGAAGCACCATGACCCGACACTCCAGACTGCGAGTGGGCTTCCTGACCCCTTTTGGTCTTTCGGGCCGCGGCACTGTGCCCCATCGGGTGTTGCCTATGGCCCTGGCTCTGCGGCAAATGGGCGTGGACGTGCGCATTGTGGTCGTGGATTGGGAGGCTTCTCCTTCCCGGGTGTACCGCCATCAGTTCATCCAGGAAGGGGTAGAGTTAATCGTCGTCCCGCCACCCTTTTCCCGAGCGGGACTTTGGGGAGTGCGACGTGAAGCCAGCGATTTTCTCCTCCACTCCGCGGCGTCTAGGCTTCTCCTGGACTGGAAGCCCGATGTGGTCCATTTGGTGAAGCCGGTCCGCTTCACATGGGATTTATTGATGAATCTCCGGTTTCCGCCATTCCACCGCCTATTTCGGGCTGTCTCACGGGTGCGCGTGGTGCTGGATTGTGATGACTGGGAGTTGGCGTGGTGGCGACGCCAGGGGAAGGGGCGGATCAAACAAGCCCTCCTGGGCTTGGCCGAACGTTTGGCCTGGCAGGGGGCAGATGTGGTGACGGTCGCCAGCCATTTTCTTTACGAGCAGGTGAGCAAAGTCCGTTCCCCTTCCCAGGTCCATTATGTGCCGAACATCCCCTGGCCCTGGCCTCCCCGCACTGCTCCTCTGCACAGTCGGCGCATTCTCATTCCCACACGACTTCTGGACATCGCCCCCGAGGTCCTGGGAACCTGGTTGCGTCCGTTAGTGCACCGGCTCCCCCGGGCCCACATTCTCATCGTCGGCCCCCAAGGGGAGCAGCTGCAATCCATGGCTCAAGTGCTTCAGGCTTATGGATTGCGCGACCAGGTGGCTTTGCTCCAATGGCAGCCGGTGGAACAGTACATGAATTTGTTGGCGCACACGCGCCTGGGGCTTTATCTCGTGGAAGACACAGAGGTGGCCTGGGCAAAGTGTCCTGCCCGGTTGGTACAGATGATGGCTGCAGGCATTCCGGTGGTCGCGGTGGATGTGGGGGAGGCCCGGCATTTGTTGGGGGATACGGGTGTATTGGTTCCCCCTTCCCCGGACGCGTTGGCCGAGGCAGTGTCCGACCTTTGGCATGATGCGTTTCGTTTGCAGACCCTGGGCCGGGCGGCTTTACATCGGGCACAGTCCGAATACAGCTTGCAACGCCTGGGCGAGCGTTTGTTGCGAGCGTATGGGGAAAGTAAAGAGTAACGATTGACGATTAACGATTAAGGGGGTTGGCGGAAGGGCGAGGTCGGCCGGGATGGGTGAGGCTAACGAGTAACGAGTAAGAGGGGCGGGAGATCATCATAGGCCGGCTGTGACGATTCCTGGCCGGTCATGTACCTTATTAGAGCCCCCGAAGGGGGCTTCCTAAATTTAGCCCGGGGGTTCAGCCCCGGGCGATGGGGCACGATCACCCATCCCCGTTCACGAACGGTAGGGCCGCACGGCCATGCGCCCCGGAGGGCTTTGAGTTGATTTTCCCCCTGGCGAACTGTTTTTGGTGGGT
>JAADDB010000102.1 GCA_013154135.1 Chloroflexota bacterium | reverse complement strand
GGCTTCGCCCGCCGGCCTCCCACCAAAAACAGTTCGCTAGGGGGCAGGTCGCCTGGGGCTGAACCCCCGGCTAAGATAGGTGGCCGCACAGCCGTGCGGCCTTACCGTTCGTGAACGGCGATGTGTGGTCATGTGCGACCGCCCGGGGCTGGAACCCCCGGGCTCTATATGGGCCGAGCATCGCCACAAACGGCCGTGTGGGCCCTCCCGCCCCTCTTACTCGTTATGCGTTATAACCTTTCCCATCCCGGCCAACCTCGCCCTTCCGCCAACCTCCTTAATCGTTCATCGTCAATCGTTACTCATCCCCGGTCGGCGGAACTTGACAAGTCGCCTGAGTCATATATAATATACGCAGAATGAGCGGGTGTAGCGCAGTGGTAGCGCAGGGGCTTCCCAAGCCTCGTGTCGCGGGTTCGAATCCCGTCACCCGCTTTTGGGGGCGTGGTACCTGCTTGCAGGTGCCTGGCAGGTTGGGGTTGGGGGGACCCCAACCTGCCCTCTCTTAGGGCCGGATGTATGTCCGGCCTTTTTTCTTTTTCTCCACCCAGCACCGGATTTTGGCTGTACAGCCCTGACCGGTCAACAGGGCCCTGTCGTACGTTGGCCGCAGACGGGTTCGCACCTTGGCGGGTTCTTCACGTTCTCGCCCGCGCCAGCCTTTTCCCCGAAGAGAAGGCCTGTTCGGCTTACCCTAAAATCACAAACGCTCCATCATATCCGCAATCACGTCAAACCCCTTCTGCCAAAACTCCGGGGATTCAATGTCAATCCCCATCTCTTGGAGAATCTCCGCCGGTCGAGCCGAGCCCCCATAGGCTAACAGTTTGAGGTACTTGGGGATGAAAGGCGCTCCCTCCTCCTGATATTGACGGTACAAGGCGAGTACAAGCAGTTGCCCAAAGCTGTACGCGTAGCAGTAGAACGGCGTGTAGTAAATGTGCGGGATGGAAACCCACTCGTAACGGAACTCCTCCGACACATCCACACTGTCCCCGAACTGCTCCTCTAACAGGTCCATGTACACCCGATACAACTCCTGAACCGACGTCCCTTGGTTGATGAGGGTGTGCGCTTCCTTCTCAAAGAGGACAAAGTACGCCTGACGCATGACGGTCGCGTACATGTCATCCAGCGCGGAGGCAATGAGCTCCCGTCGAGCCAGAGGATCTTGTTCCTCCCTCAGGAGCCGATCGGTGAGGAGCATTTCGGAGAAAACGGAAGCCGTTTCAGCCAAGGGGAGGGGTGGATGTTGGGTCAAGATGGAATGGTGCTCCGCGAGCATGCTGTGAATGGCATGGCCCAGTTCGTGAGCCAGAGTAGCCACATCCCGCAAACGACCGGTGAAGTTCACCAGAACCCAAGGCGTGTAGCGGGGAGAGACGGTCATGCAAAAAGCCCCGCCACGCTTCCCCTTTCGCGGTTCGCTGTCAATGTGGCCTTCCTCGAAAACCCGCCGGGCTTTGGCGGCCACATCTGGGTCGAACTGCTCCAGGGTGTCCAGCACCAAACGGACCGCTTCGTCGTAAGAGATCCGACGGTCCGATGCAGAGAGAGGGGCGTAGATGTCGTAGCGCCGCAGTTTTTTCACCCCCAGCCATTCGGCCTTCAGCCGAAAATACTTCTGGAAGAGAGGTGCGTTCTCCCGTGCCACGGTCAAAAGCACGTCCACCGCGCGGTCGGGGATGTCATTGAGGAGGTTGCGCACCGCGATAGGCGAGGAGAACCCCCTCAGCCGGATGTTTTCGTTGTGCCAGTCCCGCACGCGGTTGATGTAGACCTGAGCCAGGATGGGGGACTCCTCTCCGTAGACTTTGTAAAGCGCCTTGTAAGCGGCCTCCCGCAGTTCTGCCCTCGGCGAGTAGGCGTAAGCCATGAGTTCGTCCCGGGTCAGACGCCGGATCTCCCCATCCACTTCCAACTCGAATTCCAGACGGTTGGTCAACATGGCATAGAGGGTGAGAAGGGCCTCCACCCCGTTGGCATCCTTGAGGTTGATAATTTGCTCGGAGCGCTCGTCCAGGGTGAAGGGCTTGAAACGCCGCAAGGAGAGGAGAAAGTGGCGGTAGTCCGCGTGTTCCGGAGCCGAGGGGAGCAAACGCTCGGCTTCCTCGTCGCTGAGGCTCTTCCACCAGATGGAGAAGAAGAGCAGGCGGTTCTCCACGTCGGCCAGGACTTGTTGGACCCGATTGCGGTAGTCCAATGCCTCCGGGGATTGGGTGTTCTCGGAAAACCAGAGTTGGGCGAACCCGCTGAGGGTGTGGATGGTCTCCACGATGGCTTCGTATTCCTTGAGGATTTGGAGGAACTCCTCGGGGTCCATGTCCGGGCGCAGATGGGAACGGTGTGCCTCAAACGCGGTGACCGCCTCTTCCAGGGCCCGGAGTCGGGCTTCTAACGTCTCCGGCGTTGCATCCGGCATGAGGTCGGAAAGATCCCACTTGCCCAGGGTATAGACATCGGGTACGGTTCCCATGAAATTCGTCCTCCTTTGATTCTGAATTTTGCGCAAACAGCCCTCCCGGGCGAACTCCACTCGTTAGCACCTTGGCCGGGGACGGGTCCGTACCTCCGTATCCCCGCCCTCTTACGCATGATGCATTACGTTCGACCCAACCTCAACTCCCAATGCCCCCCAATCGTTACGCCTCACCTTCCCACCATCTCTTTGAGCACGTGCAGGACGCTGGGCGGGTGCAGGAGCATGTTCGCGTATGCCGCGTTGGCCATGGGACACCAACATTCCCCGTTGGCTATGCTCCGCCGCAGACGGTCCATCTCCGGGCTGAACCAGACGGCCCGGAAGTCGTAGCCGGCCTCTCGGATGTTCCCGGCAGATTCCGCCCGGATACAACAGGTCCACAAATCCCCGTTGGGAGCGATGTGGGCGCTGGCCCATCCGGCATAGCAGGGAATGACCTGCCGGCGCTGACGGAGGATCTCCTTGGCCAGCTGATAATAGCGCGCGCGAAAGGCTTGCGTCAAACGGGCAATGCCCCGCGCCGGCGCCTCACGCGCTTTTTGGCTGAGAAAATCAGCCACGGGCGCGTATTCCTCGGCCAGGGGGGTGATGCCCCAACCCACCGTGTCCAATTCCACCCGCTCTTCCGCTATCTCCGTGATGTAAGAGTCCGGAGCCAGTTTGTTCAACTCCTCATATATGGCTCGGATGCGCCGGATGTTGTAGCGGGAAATGACGGTGTGAATGGTGAGCACCAGGTTGGGGTATCTCCGCTGCACCTCCTTCAACCCCTGCCATGTCTCCAAGGCCCGTTGCCAGTTCCCAGGGACACCGCGGATGTCGTCGTGTTCTTCCCCAACGCCGTCCAAACTCAGGTTGATGCCGATGGTGGTTTCCGGACAGGCTTGGCATATGCGCTCGGTTTGCTCCACCACCCGACGGGTGAGGAGCCCGTTGGTGGGGATGGTGATGTAGCCGGGGGCCATGTGCTCATATGCCGCGATGACCAGGTCGGCCAAATCCGGGCGCAGGAAGGGCTCGCCGCCGGTGAAAGTGACGTAGTAGGGCGCGCGGCCCAGGCTCTGGAAGATGCGCGCCCACTCCTGCACGCTCAAATCATCGCTGGGCTTGCGCCACACATCGCACGTGCGACAGCGGCTGTTGCAGCGGAAGGAAACGCTGATGACGATGGAGAAGGGCAACATCTTCGGCCAACCGAATCGCCGAAAGGACCAGTACAGGGGAATTTGAGCAGCGAGTTTCAACGGAGAACGCACCGGGTTTCATCCCCCCTTTTGGAGTGTCTGGACGCCATGTTGGTGTTCACCCTGTGGCCGCGATGTTGGGCACCCGGGACTTTTTCTTCTGCCCGATGAAGAAGCGTTTGGCGTTGCGGAGTGTGTCGGGCAGGTTGAGCCACAGGTCCTTGTGGGTGAGTTTCTGGAGAAGCCGCTTGGGCCGGTAGAGGTAGAAGCGGCGGTACGCTTCCCTCCACTTGCGTTCCACCAGTTCCGGGTCGTAGCCGGGCATGATGAAGCGAGCCTTTTCCTCGTGGATCGCGTAGTCGTGCCAGTCCTGAGCGAAGATCTGACCTTCCCGCAGGATGAGGTCGTACATCTCGGTGCCGGGGAAGGGCGCGGCCAGCATGAAGTTGGCCAGGTCCGGGTCCAGCTCCAGCGCGAGTTGGATGGTCTTTTCCATGGTTTCCTCGGTTTCGTAGGGCATGCCAAAGATGAAGAAGCCCATGGTCTGGAGCCCCGCGGCCTTGGCGTCCCGGAAGACTTGACGCACCATGTCCAAGGTCTGCCCCTTCCGAATCACATTCCTCAGGATCCACTCATCCCCGCTTTCCACGCCAAACCCCACCCGCTTGCACCCCGCAGCCTTCATCAGTTGGAAGAGTTCCAGGTCCGCGAAGTTGACCTTCATCCCGTGCACCGTCACCCAGGGGACGGTGTTCAGGTCTTCCTCGATGAGCCGACGACAGATGGCCTTGGCCCTGTCCAGTTTCAAATTCCAGATGTCATCGGTGATGCCGATTTCCGTGGCTCCCAGATCGCGCACCAGCCAACGCCACTCTGCGACGACGTTTTCCACAGAACGCCCGCGCCAGGTGTTGCCGGTGACGGGTTTGGAGCAGAAGGTGCACTGGAAAGGACATCCCCGGCTGGTGAGGATGGTGTAGGAACGCGCGTGGGGGTCCAGCCCGTCGGTGAGGGGTTGCAGGTTGGTGTAGCGTTCGATCTTGAACAGGTCGTGCGCGGGGAAGGGCAGACTGTCCAGGTCTTGGATGATGGGGGACTCGTGGGAGGGGATGATTTCGTCCCCGTGGCGGAAGAAGAGCCCGGGGATGCCGCCGTAATCCCGGCCCGCGTCCAGCGCGTCCACCAGGTCCACCAGGCCCTCCTCGGCCTCGCCCCGGAACACAAAGTCCACCCAGGGCTTCTTCTCCATCGTCTCCATGGGCATGATGGTCAGGTGCGGCCCGCCGAGGATGGTCCACACGTTGTAGCGCTGTTTGACCTCGAAGGCCATGTCCCACGCCTCTTCGATGAGGGGGGTTGTGGCGGTGATGCCCACCATGCCGAAGGGGCGGCCTTCTTCGATGGCCTGGTCCAGGTAGTAGGTGATGGGCACGTCCTCCACCGCGGCATCGTAGATCATGGGCTCGTGGCCGGCCTCGCGCAGTACCGCGGCCAGGTACCCCAGGCCCAGTGGGATGTGTTTTCGAGAACTCCAGACTTTACTTTCCGGACTGGCAAGCAATACGCGCATGCGCGCTCTTCTCCTTCGACTGACTACTTTGTATGGACTTTGGACGTTGTCAAACGCTGTAGCACCTTGGCGGCGGACGGGACCACAGAGTAACGAGTAACGATTAACGATTGACGATTAAAGGGCTGAATGCCGGGCCGGCGAACAAGATTCAGCCGCACCTTGGCGGCGGACGGGTCCGCACCTTGGCGGGCTCCGAGGTTCTCGCCCCGTGCATAGAGAGAGTTTTGTGTGGGTGGGCAGCGGGCTTCGCCCGCCCACCACCCACACAAAACAGTTCTCTCCGGAGAGAATCTACCCGATCCTACGCCGAACGGGCCCACTTACTCGTTACACCATAGGGTTTGACCACGGACGGGTCCGCACCTCCGCGGGGCATCGACGACCTCGCCCCGTGACAGGAAAGTGTTTTGGGTGGTTGGCGGGCTTCGTTCACCCACCATCAAAAACGGTCCTCCAGGAAGGAAATCAACCGGAATCCCTCCCCATCGTTCATGTCAAAGTACAAGAACCTTGATATGTCCGCCCATCAGGCATCAGTCAATCAGTATGTATCCTTAGCCTCTTCTAAAATATCGACAATACCCCCCACGATTCGTTCGAAAGCATTATACGTCAGCCGTCCCACATGTCTCGCAAAGATTCCACTGTGTGCAGTAAAGAGTTTGCCAGGGCGAGCATAACTGGTCACATGCAACGAGCCCTCTTCGAAATCTTGTTCCGTAATCTCAATAGCCCTTGGGTCCGAATAAGGTTTACTGGTCACCTGACACAGTATCCAGTCATCTCGCCCTACGTACGCCACTACAACGGCTGGCCTCAGTTTCGAACGAGAGAGATCCGAGAAAGGAAAGGGAATTAGGACGACTGTTCCTGCTGTAAGTGAATCCACGCTTCATCCTCCTCGGGACGCTCCCAGTCTACAGCCAAAGCCGCCTCACTGAGTAAAAGTGTCTCAGGAATGGCCTCTTCAGGCTCCTCATCAAGGATGAGAACAAATGCTCTCGTTGGTCTGCTCAACTGCACGGGTTCTAATAACCGTACTTTTCCCCCATGCTCTACGACCGCTTCAACCACACGTACCATCTCCAACCCTCCAATTCTCCTTCAACAGGACAACAGATGAAGCTCGTGTTGTTCATCATCTCCCACAGAGAACGCCAAGAACATTCGGGGACAAAAGTCCTTCCCGCCCCTGCGTGATTAATTCTACGCCGCTCCTTGCCATTGAGGTTGCGGGCGGTCAGGCGTGTCCGGCCGGTCCAGGCCCAGTATGCGGCGCAGTTTGCGGATGTACCGGTGCGGGTTCAACCACTTCTCCCGGAACGCCTTGAACCCCCGACGCACCCGGTTCTTGAACTTCCGCTTCTGACTGTAATCCCGAGCCCACTTGAGGAACTCGTAATCCTGGCCCTTGATCTTCGGCTCTGTGGGATTGCGGCGGTACTGGTCGTAGTCCGTGATCAGGCTCAGGTTGTGCTCCATCACGTAGTTGTACAAATCCGTGCCCGGGTGCGGGGTGAAAAAGGCCGGGCTGAAGTAGTCCGGGTCGATCTCCCGGATCATCCGCACCGTGTCCATCACCTCTTCCTTCGTCTCCGTGGGAATGCCCATCATGTAATTGGCCCAGATCGCGATGCCGTACTTCTTGCAGATCTTGGCCGCCTGGATGTTCTTCTCCACCGTGGTTCCCTTGCGCAGGAAGTTCAACACCCGCTGGTTGCCCGATTCAAAACCGATGAAATACCCGGCCAACCCCGCGTCCGCCATGAGCGCGACCATATCCTCGTGCCGCACAATGATATCCGCGCGGGATTGGGCAAAGAAGGGCTGGGTGAACCCCTCCTCCTTATAACGACGGGAGAACTCGATAACCCACTCCCGGTCCTCGGTCAGACAATCGTCGTGGAACATGAAGGACGCAAAGTTGTATTTATCCCGGAGCATTTTCAGCTCCTCTATCACGTTCTCCACAGAACGACGACGCACCCGTTTGCCAAAGATGAGATCTTCGCCGGGTTTGCAGAAGGAACACTTGTACGCACATCCCCGCCCCGCGATGATGGTCAAAAAGGGCGGGGGCAGCTCCTTGACAAACGGCACCTCCGGACTGTTCAGCGTATATCCCCACTTGCGCCATTCGTTGAGGAAAAGATCGCGGTCCGTAAAGGGGATCTTATCCAAATCGGGCGTGATGCCGCGCAACACCTTCTGCTTGGGGGGACGCCCCTCCTCGATCGCGTGGAGGAGGCGCGGAAATGTGATCTCCCCCTCGTGGAGGACCAGGTAGTCCACGTTGGGCATGCGCAGGGCGTCGTTCAGGGCCAAGGTCACATGGGGCCCACCCACCACGGTGATGACCTCCGGCTTCACCTCTTTCATGATCTGGAGGGCCCGCGTCACCGGATTGTAGTCCACGGACATCATTGTCACGCCCACCACATCCGGGTCCCGCTTCTTGAACTCCTCCCGGAAATGATCCCAACTCTCCAGCGCGCGCAGGTCAATGAGATCCACCTCAAACCCTTCGGCCTTGGCCGCCGCGCTGATGGAGGCCAAACCGTGAGAAATCCACCCGGCCTCCATACCCCTGCTGAGAGAATTAAACCCGTATCCCGCGATACCCGCATACAGTAACGTCGTCTTCATACCTCAACCTCCTCCGTCGGTCCACGTCAATGTCTCTGCTGACTGCCCACGTGATCACGTCTCCACATCGTCAAGGCCAATGATGATGGGCCCGTCCTCGTGCAGTCGGACCATCTTACTGCCCTCGTCGGCCGGGCGGTTGCCCTGAGCGAAGAAGGGGGAAGGCTTCCACCAGGCCCACTCCGTGCACTTGTTGCAGGGCGACACATCGTCCAAGTCATTTTCCAGGTGACGGCGCCGCAATTCCTGCATTTGCGGGCCGTTCCAGTTCTTCATCACCCGCACCTTCCCATCGGGATCGACGACATTGCCCAAGGGAAAGTTCAAGTTGAAATCCCGGTCGCACATGGCAATGGAGCCATCCCAATAGATGTGGACGTGATACCACAGGTTGGGACAAGCCCATCGCTTCTCCGGCAATTTCACCTCATTGGGCCGGAGCTCAGAGATCTGGTCCACCTGGTCGGCCCAGGAATCAAAGGGCTTCACGTTGATGCGGTCCACGCCGGGCAAACTCCACACCCGCACGAACTCCTGAATTTCGTCCAGGGTCTGCTTCATCTTGATGATCTGGATGTTCACATACGTCTGATATCCCCCCTCCACCTTCAACTCGATGAAGCGGCGGATGTTCGCGTTAGTGCGCTCGTAATCCGCCCGCACCCGGATGTTCTCATACGTCTCCGGTCGCAAACCGTCGATGGAGAGATAGATGGCGCTGAGCCCCGCCTCCAAGAGGCGTTTGGCCCGCTCCTCGGTGAGGAGCGTCGCGTTGGTGCTGATCTCCGTTCTCAGCCCCTTGCGCGTACAGTACTCCACCATATCGAAAATCCGCGGGTGCAGGAGGGGTTCTCCCCAGATGTGCAGGGTGGTGGCCCGCACCCACGGCGCCATTTCATCCACAATCTGCTTGAACACCTCAAAATCCATGAACCCCTGGGGCCGCTTGATGAGTTTGAGCCCCGTAGGGCACATGATGCAGTTCAGGTTACAGATGTTCGTCGACTCAATGTACATCCGGTCCGGTGGGGGGACGAAGCGAGTTTGACCGGTGGTGTACGCCAGCCATCGGATGGGCTGGAGCGCTTGTTGACGGTAATACCGCAATTTTCGCCGAGCCTTTTCCAGGTTCGACAGGTGCGATGGAGAACGACCGTTTGGGTTCATGACCACTGTTCTGCCTCTCCTCGGGTTTTGTAGTATTTGAAGCGTTTGAAGAGACCTAAATGCATCAGTCCCCGCCCGACGGAACGGATGGCGTTGTTCCGGCTCACACGCCAGAACACCTCTCCTAAGGTGGGACCAAAGGCCTTGTGGTACATGCGGCGGGCTTTTGCTTCCAGAAATCGTTGGCGTGCTTTGATAATGTACTGGCTCAGCAACTCATCGGGGACATCCGACACGTTCATGAAGGGGGCGATCTCGGACAGGTAGGAGTTGTAGTAGTAGGCCCGGGTGAAATCCGCGTTGTAGCGCAGCTCGGGCCGCTTGGCCAGGAGTTCTTCCCACAACTTGGTGCCCGGGAAGGGGGTGGCGATGGAGAACATGGCCTCGCTCAGGGGCAGACTGGCCGCGAATTCGATGGTCTCTTGGATGGTCTCCTCCGTGTCCCCCGGGAGTCCCAGGATGAAGTACCCTTTGGCCGCGATGCCGGCCTCCTCGGTCCACTGGACAGCCTTGCGCACCTGTTCCAGGTCGATGTGCTTCGCGGTGCGGCGCAGCACTTCCGGGTTCCCCGATTCGATGCCGTAGTGGATCTGGCGACAGCCAGCCTTGTACATCTTCTTCAACAGCTCTGGGGTCACCCGGTCCACCCGGGCCAAACAGCGGAAGCGGATGTCCAGCCCCCGTTCGATCATGTAATCCAGGATTTTGTCCAACCGTTTCACGTTGATGGTGAAGAGGTCGTCAATGAAGTAGAAGTTCCGAGTTCCGTACTTTTCGATGACGTCCTCGATCTCGGCCACGATGTTCTCCGGGCTTCGTTGGCGGTATGTCCGCCCCACGATGCCCTTGAAACAGAAGGAGCAGTTGTAAGGACATCCGCGGCTGGAGAGGAGGGTGATCATCTTTTCCCCGTTGGGCGCGTACAGGGGATACGCGTCCAGTTCGAACAGGTGCCGCGCGGGGAAGGGAAGCGCGTCCAAGTTGGGGACCAAAGGGCTCTTCCCGCCCTCGACGATGTGGCCATCCTCCTTGAACCACACGCCTTGGATCTTGTGGAAGCGGGTATCCCCCGCGGAAAACGCGCGCAGGAACTCCCGCCACGCGATTTCCCCTTCCCCATAGACCAGATAGTCGATATGGGGATTTTGGAGTGTCAGGTCGGGCAACGTGGTCGCGTGGGGGCCCCCTATGATGATGGGTACACCCAGCGCGTCTTTGAGGAGTTCTGCGGCCTGTTCTACGCTGTAGAAGGAGGTGGTCATGGAAGTGAACGCGACGAGATCGGGCTTGAAGTCGATGACCGCTTTCACCTCCTCTTCCACCGGCACGTGGGGCCGCAACCCGAAATCAAAGATGGCACATTCATGGCCCTCCTGCTCGGCCACCGCGGCCAGATACCCCAGTCCCAAGGAGGGGTAGCTGTTGACCAGTTGGTTCCACTTTGGACCGATGAACGCTATGCGCATGTATGGGCTCTCCTATCTTGGGCAAGTTGTATGCTGTTCGGTGGGCGAATGGTGTTTGATATGGTTCATGCTGGTTGCCGGACAAAACCCGGCAGCACCTTGGCGGCGGACGGGTCCGCACCTTGGCGGGGCGCCCACGTTCTCGCCCCGTGCATGGAAAGAGTTTTTGGTGGGTGCCGGCCGGGCTTCGCCCG
>JAADDB010000194.1 GCA_013154135.1 Chloroflexota bacterium | reverse complement strand
CCGGAGGTTCAGCCCCGGGCGATTGAACATGACCACATATCGCCGTCCACCTATCCGTGTGCATCCGTGTCCCATCCTCCCCCCGTGTCCACACAACCCCCTTGGCCCCCTCCTCTCTCCCAGCATTGGGAGAGAGGAGGGGTGAAATGCCTGCGATCTTTCCCCGCCAACCCACAAGGGGTGGAGTGAGGGCCCCAGGGGGCTTCCCATCTTTAGCCCGGGGGTTTAACATCGCCGTACACAAACGATAGGGGCGCACGGCCGTGCGCCCCTACCTTAATCGTCAATCGTTACTCCACGGCCCCGTCCGCCGCCAACACTTGTTCGCCAATCAAGACCGTTGATCCAAACATCAACACCTCCACCGACATCATCATAAGCGATATTCGGTGGAGACAAGCTGGTTCAGCCTAGGGGTGGGTGAATTTCCTTCCCGGAGAGAACTGTTTTGTGTGCGTGGGGCGAGAACGTCGGCATTCCGCCGAGGTGCGGACCCGTCCGCCGCCAATGGGGACTTTTTCTCGCCAGCCGGGCATCGAAGGGCCAACCCGGCATTCAGCCCTTTAATCGTCAATCGTTACTCATTACTCCTTAGACCCTGGACCCGTCCGCCGCCGAGAGGTAGGGACGGGTCTGAGACCCGCCCCTACAGAGGCCAGGCACAGGGCCGTCCGCGCTCAAGGGGCCGGGGGCTACCCCGCGCCCCGCAGGCGCACTTCCTGTTCAACGGACCCCGCAACTGAGCCCAGGGTTCAGCCCCGGGCGAGACTGGCGAACAGTTTTTGGTGGGCGCCGGCCGGGCGAAGCCCGCCGGCCTCCCACCAATTAATCGTCAATCGTTACTCATTACTCGTTACTCGTTAGCCCCCATTTACCCCCTACGCCCAGATTGTGCTATAATGCACTCAATTCACAGTGGAGCATTCATCCTCCGCAGGGCTTCCTGACCGGACTTCGGACGACAGATGACGACCCGAGAAAAAGGGCGACATCGCGACCCGGGTGCGCGCCCACCCGGGCGGCCGTTGCTCCGAAGTCCAATGCCTGAAGCAGATGTCGGAAGGTATGCCTCGCCCCCCGTTACCGTCTCCGGTCGCGCGCCGCGCCGGAGAACAGGCACAACCGGAAGGGGAGGACAACACGACCATGTGACCTGTGGACGAGCGCTCGGCCAAGCACCACCCGATGGGGGCGGATTCCCGCCCACGGGAACACCCGACAAGGGGATCCCTTCCCCGGGTGCCAAATGGCCTCCCAGACCCCTCGTTCACATATCCTATTGGTCACCGCTACGTCTACACTTAGAGAGCTGATGAGCGGGCAGGCCGGAATGGGCCCGCCACCTACCCAAACCCCTTTCCCGGCAGGGGCGAGGAAGTAAGAGTAACGAATAACGATGAAGGGGGAGGCCGGGAGTTGAGTGCAGCTCTCCCCTCTGCCCATCAGCTTAGAAAGAAAGGGGACATGCCATGCTCGAACAACTGTTGGGTGCTCTCGGCGACGACATCGACATCCAGCGGATCATTCAACTGGTGGATGATCTCTGGGATGACCGGGAAAAAATCGTCAAGACGGCCAACATGATCTGGGAAAACCGGGAACGCTTGGAAAGCGTTATCGATTACGTGTCCGAGAACCAGGATCGCCTGGAGAGCGTCGTCCACTACATCTCCGAAAACCGGGATTACCTGGATGGGGTCATCCACTTCCTCCAGGAACACAAGGATGACCTGACCCGACTCATCCAGCGATTGCCCGAGATCCTGGCCGGCGCGGGCGAAGGCATCCACGCCGCGGGAGAAGGCGCGATGTACGCGGGACGACTCCTCACCGGCGAAGACGCGTCCAGCCTCAACGTCTTCGAACTCACCGCCAAAGCCGCGCTCGCGCTGGAACACACCCGGGTCGAACTGGAACACGTGGCCCACATGCTCCAAAACCTGGGCCACCAGATCGAAAACATCTACATCCCCAGCGTCGAACCCAAGTACATCGAAGTCCTGGGCATGAAAGTCGTCGCAGGCCTGGACATCCACGAATCCTCCCTGGCCGACGACGTGGCCGAACACTTTGCCCAGGCCGCGGATCGCCTCTCCACCATCAGCGACCGGTTCGAGGACACGGCCGTGCGCCTGCGGGACCTGGGACAATCCCTCGTCAACACCGGTGCCAAAATGCACGTCCTGGGCGCCCAACTCCAGCGGGGTGGCAGCGTCCTGCAAGCCTGGGAGGAAGATGACGCAGCCCTCACCCGGGCCATGCGCATCGACATCCCGTCCGAGCCCGACCTCAAGGCCATCCGCAAACTGGAAAAGGAAGTGGAAAAGGAGCGCAAAGCCCTGGCCAAGGAGATCGAGCGCATCCGCAAAGAACGCCAAAAGAGCGCGAAAAAACACGCGAAAAAGGGCACCACGCGCAAGCGCACAACCCGGACTCGGACGACCAAGACCAAAACCACCAAAACTCGCACAACCAAAAGGAGGAAATCATGAACGATGACCTGTTGAACTCCCTGTTGGGTGGCATGCTCGACGATGACGAAGGCGGAGAAGAAGAACAGCGCAAACGCCCCTCCCAGGACGCTTCCGCGGACCTGCTGGGCAGCCTGCTGGGCGGCCTGGCCGGCGCGGGCGCTTCCGAAAGCGACGCGGACGAAGGCGACGCGATGGGCAACCTCTTGGGGAGCCTCCTGGGCGGTGGGGGCGCACCTGAGGCCCACGACACCGGCGAAGGGGACCTGGGAGACCTCCTGGGCGGCCTCATGGGCGCAGGGGAGGAACCCGAAGCCCCGGCCGGAGGCGGACTGGGCAGCCTGCTCGGTGGTCTCATGGGCGGCGGCGGTGGCGGCGCGGGCGGACTTCTGGGCGCGCTCCTGGGCGGTGGGGGCGGCCAATCCGACTCCCTGAGCCAGATCCCCCTGGTGGGGCCCATCGTCGAAAGCCTGGCCAAGCGCTTCGGCATCCCGCCCTCCGTGGCCGTCGCGCTGGTCGCGGGCGCGCTGCAACTCATGGGCAAGAAGGGCAGCACCCGCGCGGAGAGCCTGGACATCAACCAACTGGCCCAGGAAATCGGACCCTTCCAGGAAGTCCTGCAACACCCGGACGTGGACGAGGAAACCGCGTCCAAAGCCCTGCAAGACGTCATGCGCATGCTCTCTGAAGGAGGTATAGGGGAATGAGTGAAGAGGAAAAGCGCACCGTTCGGGCTCGACGACGCCGTCGCGTCAAGCCCTCCCACGATCGCCCTCAAGCCGAAGCCCCGCGGCGGGAGCGCGAACGGCCGCGGCCGGCCCCATCCTTCCACGACAGTGGCCCCCCACCGACCGCGGGTGCCACCGGCGGATCCGGGAAGCGGGCCATGCCCAAACTAGGGTGCGGCACCATCCTGCTCCTGCTGCTCCTGTTCCTGTTCATCATCTTCATCCTGCCCAAACTGATGGGAGGCGCCCCCGCGCCCACCCAGAACGAGGGCTTCATGCCACCGGCCGCGACCGAAGCCCCACTAATCGTGGCCACACCCACCTCGCGACCCAGGGCCACGGCCCGGCCTCAGCCCACACCGACCCCTAAACCCCGGGCCACCAAACGTCGGCCCACGGCCACCCCGGTGACCGCGGGCGGAACCGGGCAACAGGGGAAGGACACCTGGCTCGTCATGCTCTACCAGGACGCGGACGACCGGGTGCTGGAAAAGGACATCTACATCGACCTCAACGAAGCCGAAGAAGTCGGATCCCAGGGGCGGGTGCACATCGTCGCGCAGGTGGACCGCTATCGGGGCGGCTTCCGGGGAGATGGGAACTGGACCACGGCCAAGCGCTTCTACGTCCGGTACGACCCGGAACTGGATCGCCTCGCGTCCCAGGAGATCATGGACCTGGGCGAAGTCAACATGGCCGATGGCAACACCCTGGTGGACTTCGTCCGCTGGGCCGTGGAGAACTACCCCGCGGACCACTACGTCCTCATCCTCTCCGACCACGGCATGGGCTGGCCCGGGGGATGGAGCGATCCCACGGCTCGAGGGCGAGGCCCGGACAATGTGCCCCTCGCGCGGGCCATGGGGGACATCCTCTACCTGCGGGAACTGGACCGGTCCCTGGCCCGCATTCAGGAGGAGACGGGCATCGAAACCTTCGACATCATCGGCCTGGACGCCTGTCTCATGGGCATGGCCGAGGTGTTCACCACCCTCCAGCCCTACGCGCGCTACGCGGTCGCGTCCGAGGAGACCGAGCCCGCGGTGGGCTGGGCCTACGCCGCGTTCCTCAAGACCCTGGTGGAAAACCCGGACATCTCCGCGAGGGACCTGGCCACGGCCATTGTGGACACGTACATCGACCAGGACCAGCGCGTGCTGGACCCCAAGGCCCGGGCCGATATGCTGGGCCAACGAGGGCTCTTCGGCGTTCCGCCGGCCGAGATGGTGGCCGGTCAGTTGTTCAAGAACGCGACCCTGGCCGCGGTGGACCTCCAGGCCTTTGGGGACGTCCTCGACGCGCTGAACTCCTTCGCCTACGCGCTGGAGAGCGAGAACCAGCGCCTGGTGGCCAAGGCGCGGGCCTACGCGACCGGGTACACCAGCATCTTCGGGCGCAACGCGCCGCCCGCGTACATCGACCTGGCCAACTTCGCGCTGCTCATCGGGCAGAACACGCGGCACGCGAACGTGCGCGACGCGGCCGAGGAGTTGGTCCAGGCCATCCAGCGGGCCGTCA
This sequence comes from Chloroflexota bacterium, assembly GCA_013154135.1. Taxonomy (GTDB): domain Bacteria; phylum Chloroflexota; class Anaerolineae; order JAADDB01; family JAADDB01; genus JAADDB01. The sequence goes on along the minus strand of JAADDB010000194.1, from coordinate 6,067 downwards.
TCGCGGAGCGGCACGGACGGGGCAAGGAGGGATCCCACGGCATCTCCATCTTCTTCCCCGATTCCGACCTCTACCGCAACCCGATGGCCGGCGCCGCGTCCTACGCGGTCACCGCGCCCCGCTTCGCGGACCAGTCCTCGTGGGATGAATTCCTCGCGTTCCACTACACCGGGCGGAAATTCCCGGCCCAACCCGAGCGCGCGGCGGTGGTCCCGGATCTCACCCACACGCGGGCGCCGGGCCTGGGCCAGATCCGGGTAACCCACATGCGCGCGTCCCGGAAGACCGCGTCACCCGGCTCTCCGGTCCTCCTCTCCGCGGACATCGAAGGGGAGAACATCGGGTACATCTACATCTTCGTGGGGTACCTGGACCGAGAGGCCCGGTCTCTCTTCGTCGCGGACATGGATTACCTGGAGACGGACCGCACCCGCACCCTGGACGGGGTCACCTACCCGGATTGGGGTGAGGGCGCGTTCACGCTGGAATTCGAGTGGGACCCGGTGCTCTACGGCATTGACGATGGGCGCCGTACGGCTCTGGCCCTCTTCCAGCCCGAGCGGTTCGGCGTGCGCCCGGAGGACGCGCTCTACGCGGTGGACGGCATCTACACCTACGCGGATGGCGAACAGCGCTACGCGCGGCTCCTCTTCAGCAATGACACCGGCGAACTGGTGCAGGTCTTCGGCTACACCGGCAAGGACTTCACCGGCGCGGCTCGGGAGATCATCCCGGAGAAGGGGGATCGCTTCACCGTGCTGGAGAAGTGGTTCGACCTGGACGAGGAAGGTCGCATGACCTCCCTCTCGATGGAACCGGGGGACACCCTGGTCTTCGGCAATGCGCCCTTCACCTGGCGGGAGATGGACCCGCCGTCCGGCACCTACGTGGTGGGCTTCATCGTGGAGGACCTGGACGGCAACCGCCAGGCCGTGTACACCACGGTGAAGGTGCGGTAAAGGAATCAACGCACATCCACGGACCAAAACTGTTCTGCGGGCATGGTGGAGGGCACGTCCCGACCCGTGCCCGCAGAACGCTTTCTCCTCACGCTGACCTCCGGGCCCTGCGCGCGGTCGGATACCGGGTGCACGGTCCCTAATCCACCCCGCCGCGGGCTTGCCCGGCCTTATCCCTTCACCGACCCCGCGAGGATCCCCCGCACAAAATAGCGCTGCAGGGAGAAGAAGATGACCAGGGGCAGGGCCATCGAGATGAACGCGGCCGCGGTGAGCAGGTGCCAGTTCTGGCCCAGGGAGTTCACCAGACTGCTCAACCGCACGGTCAGCGGAGCCACCTTCTCCGTGCCGCCCAGGTACACCAGCGCGACCAGCAGGTCATTCCACACCCAGATGAACTGGAAAATCGCCAGGGACGCAAGCGCGGGCACGGACAGGGGCAGCACAATCACCCGGAACGCGGTCCAACGGGTCGCGCCGTCCAAGAACGCGGATTCAAACAGGTCCCGGGGGATCTCCGAGAAGAAATTGCGCAGCAGGTAGACGGCCAGGGGCAACCCGTAGCCCGTGTGGGCCAGCCAGATGCCCGGAAACGTGCCCGCGAGGTGGGTCTTGTTGTACAGCCGCAGGATGGGGATGAGCGTCATCTGCAAGGGGACCACCAGGAGCCCCACGACCACCATGAAGAGGGTGCGGCGCAGGGGGAAGTCCATCCACGCGAACGCGTACGCGGCCAGCGCGGCCACCAGGATGGGCAACACCGTCGCGGGGAGGGTGATGATGATGCTGTTCACAAATGCCCGCCCCATGCCCTGGGCTTCCAACACCGCTTTGTAGTTCTCCAAGGTGAATTGCCCCGCGAGGAAGGGGTTGCGGAACACCGTCCACCAGCCCGAGGACAACACCGCGTCCTGGGTGCGGAAGGAGCTGATGAGCAGGCCCAGGGTCGGGATGAACCAGGCCAGGGCCATCCCCACCAGGACCAGGTGCAAGGGCACACGCGCGATGGTAGATTCCAGACGTCGGATCATCGCAAGGCCTCCTCTTCCTGGAAGCGGCGGATGTTGATGAGCATGACGGGGATGATGGCCAACAGCAAGATCACCGCGATCGCGCTGGCCCGACCGTAGTTGCGGTAATTGAACATCTCCTTGTACATGCGGTTGGCCAGCACCTCTGTGCCGAAGTCGCCGTTGGTCATCACGTACACGATGTCGAACACCTTGAGCACGTTGATGACCATTGTCGTGGTCACCACCGCGATGGTGGGCACCATGAGAGGCAGGGTCACGTGGCGGAAGATCTGCCACTCATTCGCGCCGTCCACCCGTGCCGCTTCCAACAATTCCTTGGGGATGCCCTTGTACGCCGCGGAGAGCACCACCATGCAGAAGCCCGTCCACACCCAAATGCCCACCACGATCAGGGCGAAATTGTTCACACTGCGGTTCACCAGCCAGCCCACCGGTTCCCCGCCCAACGCGGTGATAATCGCGTTCAACAGACCGATCTGTGGGGCCCCCTTGGGTCGGTACGCGTACACGAACTTCCAGATCACCCCCGCGCCCACAAAGGAAATGGCCATCGGCAGAAAGATGATGGACTTCAGTGGGGACTCGTAGCGCACCCGGTCCGCGAGCACGGCCAGGAGCAGGCCGAACGCGACCACGAACACGGTGAAGAAGATGAGCCAGAGGATGTTGTTGCGGAACGCGATGTGCATCACCTTGGACGTGAGGGCCCACTTGTAATTGGCCCACCCCACAAAGTGCTGCGACCGCTTGTCGAAGAAGCTGTAATACACCGTCCCCACGATGGGATAGACCAGGTACACGCTCAGGATGAGCAACGCGGGGGCCAAGTATAACCAGGGGACCCAATCGCGTTTTCGGGACATAGGAGCCTCCGGAATTTTGTTGCATCATGCGTGATCTGGACTTTCGACAACATCGGGCGGCTTGGAAAAGCGAGGGGACGAGAGTTCCTCCGTTTCCCCTCATGTTTTGGGTGCGTGGCGAGCGGGTAAGGCCCACCCGCCACGCACACCCCACTTTTCTCGCACGGGGCGAGGACGCCAACATCCCACCTCGCCCCGATCGCTCATGCTTTCAGGGATTACGAGTTGCGCTTTACTTGTACGCGTCCTGGGCCACCGCCTCGATCTCCTCCAGCACCGCGTCCAGGTCCGCGCCGCCCACGTAATCCAACACGCCCTTCCAGAAGGCCCCCGCGCCCACGGCCGCGGGCATCAGGTCCGAACCGTCGAACCGGGCGACCTTCGCGTTGACGATCATCTCCGCCATCTTGCGGGTCAACTCATCCGGATACGCGTCCAGAGGCACCCGCTTGTTCGCGGAGATGAAGCCGCCCTTCTTGGCCCAGGCTTCCTGGGGCTCGGGGGACGCGAGGTATTCCACCAGTTGGCGGGCTTCCGGCGTGTCGTTGAGCATGACGATCACGTCGCCGGCCACCAGAGCGGGCGTCCCCCACTTCTCGTCAATGGGCGGGAAGGGGAAGAAGTCGTAGTCCTCACCCGGCTTCAGCCCCTTGGGGAAGAAGCTGGTGATAAAGGACGCCTGGCGGTGCATGTAGCATCCGGGCGGGTCGTCGAACATGGGCCGCGGCGCGTCGCCGAAGTTGGTGGACAGTTCACCCGTGGTGCCGCCGTACACGTACTTGTCGTTGCGCGCGATCGTGCCGAAGTACTCCCACGCGGTCTTCACCGCGGGGTCTGTCCACGGGATTTCATGCCACACCCACTTGTCGTACACCTCAGGCCCGGCCGTGCGCAGCATGATGTCCTCGATCCAGTCCGTGCCGGGCCAACCGCTGGCCGAACCACTCTCCAGCCCAATGCACCAGGGCGTGCTCCCATCGGCCACGATCTGGTCCGAGAGGGCGATCATTTCATCCCACGTCTTGGGGATCTGGTAGCCCTTGGCCGCGAAGGCCTTGGGGTTGTACCAAACCAGGCTCTTCACCGCGACTTTGTAGAAGATGCCGTAGACGTGCCCATCGTAACTCGCGATGTCGACCCAGGATTCGCCGTAATCCTTCTTCAACTGTTCCACATCCATGAAGGAATCCAGGGGGACCAACTTGCCCTCGGCCGCGAGTTCGTACAACTGGCCGGGGTTGGGCAGGATGGCCAGGTCGGGCGGATTGCCGGCCTCGATGCGGGTGGTGAGCACCGCGGCCAGGTCTCGTGTGCCCTCAAAGGCCATGCCGATGCCCGTCTTCTCGGTGAAGGGCAACACCGCGTCCCGGAAATTCGTGTACTCGTCACCGCCCCACACACCGAGGACCGTCACCACACCCTTGGAGGTGGGGACTTCCTTTTCCACGACCTTGGTCACTACCTTCTCGACTTCTTTGGTGACGACTTTCTCCACCTCTTTGGTCACCACCTTTTCCACTTCCTTGGTGACCACCACGGTTTCCTTGATGATTTTGGTCTCCGGGGTGGGCTGAGCGCAGGCCGCAAGCAGCACGGCCACGATGAGAATGGGGAGCAACCACAGTGTCTTACGCATGGCACCTTCTCCTTTCTAATGCCTCTGTAATGCGTAATGTGTGATGCGTGAGTTGGACAACGACCGACGTGCTGATGTGCGTGTCAGCGAACTCCTGAATCCCGGTGTGATCCGCAGGATTCCCGCACGATGAGGGTGGTTTCCAGCAAGATTTGGGTCGTCTCCACCGGGCGCCCCTCCACCAGGGCGACGAGGAGCCGCGCGGCCTCCTCGCCCAGTTGGCGTGCGGGGAGACGAACGGTGGTCAGCGGGGGATTCACATACGCGGCCAGGGGGATGTCGTCGAACCCCACCAGTGCCATATCGTCGGGCACGCGCAGCCCGTGCCGACGGAGGGAGACCAGCGCGCCCAGGGCGATGGCGTCGCTCGCGGCGAACACCGCGGTAGGGGGATCGTCCAGGGCCAGAAGGCGGTCCATCGCGGCCTGGCCACTCTCCTCCCGGAACGCGCCAAAGGCCACCAACGCGTCGTCGTACTCCAGACCGTGGTCGGCCAGCGCACGCCGATACCCTTCCAGCCGGTCCGCGCTGGCCGTGTAGTGGAGGGGCCCATTGGTGATCATGCCGATGCGGGTGTGTCCCAGGCGGATGAGGTGGGAGACCGCGCCGTGGGCCGCGCGCACGTTATCCACGTCCACAAAAGGGATGGGCACATCGGGCAAACGGCCCAGGAGGACGATGGGGAATCCGTCCTCGTAGAGCGCGCGCAATGCCGCGTCGTCGGAGCGGGGTCCGGAGAGGATGAAGCCGTCGATGCGGTTCTCCAGGGCCAGGGCCGTGTACCCGTCATCCTCCGGGTTGGACATGGTCTCCAGGAGGATGCGGTAGCCCGCGGTCTGGGCCACGTGGTTGATGCCCTGGAGCACCTGGGGGAGGAAGGGATCCGCGAACACCTGCTCGGGGGATTGACAGAGGACCAGGCCCAGGGTCATGGAGCGCTGGCTGACCAGGCTGCGGGCCGCGGCGTGGGGATGGTAGTTGAGTTGGCGAGCAGCCTCCAGCACTCGGCGCCGCGTCTCGGGCGAGATGTGCACGTTGGGCGCGTTGTTCAGCACCAACGACACCGTTGTCCGTGAGACGCCGGCCAACTGGGCCACATCCTTCGCGGTGACCCGCTTCTTGCGCCCCATAGCGGTCCCCCTTGATGCGGTGGGGTCTCCACTGCCGTGTGGGCAACCCCACCGGTACTCGCGGAGCCCTGGTGGGTTCGGGCTCCCATGCTCCCTCAAAAACGTTCGGCCGGGCAGGTAACACGTGTCACTAACACGTGTTAGTATACCAAAGAGGCGGGGAAATGTCAAGAGTAAGGAGGAACGATTAACGATTGACGATTAATGAGTAACGATTAAGGGGGTTGGCTGAAGGGCGAGATCGGCTGGGATAGGCGAAGAGCCTAACGCATAACGAGTAACGAATAAGGGGACGGGAGGGCGCCCCTGGACCGTGCGGGGCGATTCGGGGCCGGTCATGCACCTCCGCCCGTGGGCCGTTTGTGGCGATGCTCGGCCGGTCATGCACTTCCACCCGTATCCCACACAACGTCCTTGGCCCCCTCCTCTCTCCCAGCATTGGGAG
>JAADDB010000074.1 GCA_013154135.1 Chloroflexota bacterium | reverse complement strand
GACACATGGGTGTCCGCCCGTTTTTTGATAGTAGGGCCCCTGATCGATCGATACACTTCCGCGGCGGACGGGGTCGCTCGCCGGTGGGGCGCCGGTTCGCCCCAGGGCATAAGAGACGTCTGTGCGCGTGGCGGGCCATCGGGCAGGGGCCATGGACCGAATATCTGACCCCTGACCAATGGACCGGGGAACGTTGAACCGCTCCCGTATTCTTTGGGTGATTTTGCTGGTATATTTTGCACACGCGCTGGCCTGGGTCTTCTTGCTCCCCCCTTGGCAGGGGCCGGATGAACCAGGCCATTACGAGTATGCCCACCTCCTCGCACAGCTCCGACACCCCCCTCACCGTCATGATGCCCAACAGGATGTTCAAGCGCGGATTATCCGCTCCCTGGACCGATGGGATTTCTGGCGGCTGACCGGCCAACCAAGGCCCACGCCCTTGCCCACGTCCTTTGACCAACACCCCTTTTTGCGGCGGTCCGGCACCCAGCTGGGCAACGAGACTCCTCTCTACTATGTCATTCCCGCGCTTTTCACCCGCCTCACCGGGGATCCGGCTCGCGCGTGCCGCTTTGCCCGGCTGTGGAGTGTGCTGCTGGGCGCGTGGGTTGTGTTCCTCGCCTACCGGAGCGCCCGCTATGTGTGGCCGAATAACACCACCCTTCAACACCTCTTCCCGCTGACCGTGGCTCTGTTGCCCATGCCCACGTTCATCCACGCGACGTTCAACAGCAATGTGCTGGCCGATGTGTGGGGTGCCCTGTTCTTCACCTCGGCCTGGGGATGGTTACGTCGCCCTCGCGTGTCGCGACGGGAGGGAGCCATCTACCTCATCCTGAGCTTGGGGGCCCTGCTCATCAAACGGACCACCCTTCTCCTCCTGCCCCTGGCCCCTTGGCCGTTGTACGCGCGCACGCGCGCCCACATTCGCGGACGGCCCCTTCTCGCCCGTATAGCCATCCTGCTCCTGATCCTCCCCCTCCTGATACCGCACATCCCGACCTGGGCCGCGGACTGGTACAAAGGCCGGACACACCGCCCCGCGGCGCGGGTCCCGGTGCACGAGCGGGGAGACGACCACGCCCTCCTCCTCACCTCCCAAGGGCCCCATCGACCTCGGGCATATGTGACCCAGGTGCTGGGGCCGAGCGCTCTTTCGGAGTTGCGAGGTCGGACCGTGGTCCTGCAGGCGCGTGTGCGGGCCCTGGCCCAACCGACCTGGGCCTGTATTTCGGTCATTGACGCGCGCGGGCGCAGTGACGCGTGTGCTTGGGCGACCTCCACCTGGCGCACGTGGTCCCTCATCCACCCCATATCTCCGGCCAGCCCGTATGTCCAAGTCGTGTTCGGGTTGGGAAACCCCCACGAGTGGGGAGCTCCCGGAGCGCTTCTGGTGGACGATGCCGCGCTGCGTCCCCTGTACGGGACCCGGAACTACCTGAAAAACGGGGACATCGAACGTCCCCTGAACCGATTCGCCTATGTGCTCCACCGCCTTCAGTGGCACACATCACCCCGTGCGGGGATACGAGAACACCTTGTCCACTGGCTCCTCGCGGCCGCGGTACTCTTCACCTCCTTTTGGGGGAACTTCGGTTGGCTTCAGTACCCCCTACCCATCCCCGTGTACGTGCTCCTGGCCCTCCTTTCTGCCTGGAGTGTGGGGCAGTGGTGGCGATGGTGGCGACGCCTTCCTCCCGGCCCGGAGCGGGATGTGTGGACGTTTACGGGGTTGGCGGGGGTGTGGTTTCTGAGTGCGATGTTACTGGCCGCGTGGCGGGTCGACTGGTTGCCCCAGGGACGCTACATGTTCCCCGCGTTGTTGCCCTTAGTGGCCTTAGGGCTTCAGGGACTGTACACGGCCTGGCCCGAACGATACCGCGCCCGTTTTCCCCACGTGGTGCTCACCGCCCTCCTCTCCATGGCCATTGGTGCTTTGCTACTTTACGGAATGGCCCTTTGAAGATAGGATTGGGGGTTGGGAAAGCCTTTGGCGTGGCACGCGGACCTGGCCCGCGGCCGCCCAAGACACCCGGGGAGGCGAAAAGGTAGGACATGGCATTATGAACCGATGGCGTGTTTTCTGGCGCAAACGCGAAGAGCCTGCAGACATCTGCATCGTGGGGGCCGGGGCCGGTGGGGCTGTTCTGGCCAAAGAACTGGCCGAAGCCGGTTTGCGCGTGGTGCTCCTGGACGCGGGGCCCCGCTTCGACCCGGGGAAGTACCCCACATGGCGCACCGACTTCGAAATCTCCGCGCCGCGCGTCTTCCAGCCCCCCGACCCCCGACGGGATCTCTACACCTGGGGCAGTGCCCAATGGTTCCACTACAGCCGGGTCAAGGGAATTGGCGGCTCCACCCTGGCCTACGTGGGCGTCACCCCCCGCTTTCACCCGTCCGACTTCCGCACCAAAACGTTGGACGGTGTGGGCGAGGACTGGCCCCTCACATACGAAGACCTGGAACCCTACTACACCAAAGTCGAATACATCATCGGCACCGCGGGGGATGACAGGGGCAACCCCTTCGCCCCTCCTCGAAGCCGACCCTATCCCACCCCACCCCACCCCTTCAACTGCGCCAGCCAGCACCTGAAACGCGCCGCGGACAAACTGGGGTGGCACATGGCTCCGCCGCCGGTTGCCATGCCCACCCTGCCCTGGAAAGGACGCCCCAACTCCATCGGATGTGGGGCCTGTCGTTTGGGATGTCAGATCCGGGCCAAGGGCAGCGTGGATGTCACCTACATCCCCCTGGCCGAACGCACCGGCAACGTGCGCATCCTGCCCAACAGCATGGCCTTCCGCGTCACCCTGGACGCGCGGGGCCGGGCCAAGAGCGTTCTCTACTTCGACGAGCAGGGGAACATCCACGAACAAAGCGCGCACCTCATCGCCATCGCGGGCAACGCGGTGGAAACCCCGCGCCTCCTCCTCCTCTCCGCGAACAACACCTTCCCCGACGGCCTGGCCAACTCATCGGGCCTTGTGGGAAAGTACTTCATGGAACACATCGCGGTCTTCGCCACCCTCATCCTGCCCGACCGGGTCGACGCGTGGAAGGGCATCCCCGCGGGTGGGCTGATCCACGACTTCTACGAGACCGACCCACACAACGCCTACGCGCGGGGGTTTGCCATCGAAATCAACAACGGCTGGCAATGGCCCGTATCCGTGGCCCGACGCATCCCCGGCTGGGGTCGGGCCCACAAGGAACGCATGTACCAGATCTTCGGACACACCGCGGGGTTGGGTTCTGTGGGAGAACAACTTCCGGACGAACGCAACACCGTCCAACTGGACCCCCAGGTCAAGGACACGTACGGGCTTCCCGTCCCCCGCATCACCAACGAACCCCGGGAAAACGACCGGGCCATGATCCAAGCCATCATCCGCCGCATGCGCGAACTCGCGGACGCGGCCAATGCCACCTTCCTCCGGGAACCCACCTACCTCCTGGGGGGAAGCAGCCACTACATGGGCACCTGCCGCATGGGTGCTGACCCACGCACCTCCGTCGTCAACCCCTGGGGCCAGACCCACGACATCCCCAACCTCTTCATCGTCGACTCCAGCACCTTCGTCACCGGCGCCGCGGTGAACCCGGCCCTCACCATCATGGCCCTCGCCACCCGCACCGCGGACTACATCGTCCACCAACTCCGCCGGAGGGAACTCCCATGAGCTCTTTCCGTGCCCGAACGCGACGCCTCTACCTCCTCCTCCTCAGCATCGTAGCCCTCATCCCCCTTCTCCCCTACGCCTACCTGCCCCTCACCGACGCGCCCAACCACCTCCTTGCCGCCTTCATCATCGTCCACTACCGGGATCCCCACTTCCGCTTCCCCACCTACTTCACCTACGACCTCACCCCCCGGAGCAACATCTTGGGCCACTACCTGATGATCCTCCTCCTGCGCGCGGGCCTTTCCCCCCAGAACACCTTGCGCGTCTTCGCGGGGATCATCGTCCTCACCACCCTGGGAGGACTCTACCTCCTCCTCCGGGTGACGCGAGGCCCCGACCACGCGGCCTTCTGGCTCCCCTTGGGCATCCCCCTGGCCTACACGTGGTTCTTTCACCAGGGATTTCTCAACTTCAGCTTCAGCGTCGGCTTGGGGCTGCTCACCCTGGCCTTGGGTTTAGGCCTACGCATTTGGGGGGGGAATGTGGGAGCTGGCCGGCCCCTACGCACGTGGGCGATGCCCTACCTTTTCCTCACCGGAGCCTTGTACGCGACCTACTTGGCCCACGCGCTGGGGCTCGCGCTCGTTCTGACCGCGGTCGGCGGGCTCCTCTTGGCCCAAAGCCTCCCCCTCCTCCGCAAAAAACACATCCGCCACCTGACCCTCCTCCTGGCCCGCGGCCTTCTCCCCTTCCTCCTCCTCGCGCTCCTCATCTACCTGACGGGAAAGCTCAGCCCCAACGCGGGGGGAGAAAGCCAAGCCTTCCTCTCCCCACCCTTCATCGTCTGGGTTCCCCTGAGCAAGAAGGTGGCCGAACTCCGTTACGGACTGCTCAACTACACCCCATGGCGAGAACAACTCATCCTCCTTCCCCTGGCCCTCCTCTACCTGGTCTACTGGCTGCGCACCTGGCGTCGCCCGCGACCCTGGCACCTTCCGCCCCTCCTGGCCCTGGCCGCGTACTTCCTCCTCCCCATGGGCTTTTGGGTTCCCTTCTTCATCTACGAACGTTTCTGGCTCTTCGCCCTCCTCCTGGGCATCGTTGTCCTCCCCCTGCCGGAACGGACCCACCGCGTGCGGTATTGGGGCACCCGCGGCCTACTTCTCCTCATGCCCTTACTCTTCCTCCTCAACCTGACCAACGACTACCGGATTGCCAACGGTTACCTGAGGGATTACGACCGGGTATTGGAGGAATTGCCACCTCGGGCCGTGGCCTTCCCCTTCACCTATCACCACCAGGGGCGGATCAGCCCGGCCCGTCACTTCTGGGCCTACGCGATGATGCGCCAAGACGTCTTCATCCCCATGGTCTTTGCCGAGACATACCATCCCGTCCAATACCGACCGAGCGTGCCACGTCCCTATCCCCTGCACTACGAGGACGGATTCTTCGCGGAACACGCCCGCAACCGGGCCACCCTGTGGGTTCGGGTGGATGACCCCTTGATGCAAGAACGCACCCTGCCCAAACTCCCGCGACACGGTTATGTCCAGACCGGACGAATAGGCCCGTACGCGATCTACCGTCTGTCCACCTGGCCTCCCCCCGTCCCGCCCGAAGCCCGGCCTCACATCCGTCCGGAGATCGTCCGCACCTACACACACCTCCTCCTCTTCGGCTATCCCCCCGCGCATTTGGTGGAGGAGATTGAACGATCCTACCACCTTGCAGTACAATGGGGTCTCGCCAAACTCTACCGTCGCGGGGAGCCATGATCCAATCCGTACTCTTCATCAACCCACCCTCCCTACCCGGAACCACGGCCAATCGGGAAGGCACCGCGGGCATGGGCGTGACCGTGTCCACCCCGCGCGGCTTCTACTATCCCCCCCAAACCCTGGCCTACGGCATCGCGGTCCTGCGAGAAGCCGGATACCTGGTCGGTGGGGTGGACGCGGTCGGGCAGGATTTGAGCCTCCCCGCCACGTTGGTCCTCTTGCGGGACCACGTGCCCGATCTCTTCGTCGTCCACGTAACGCCCCAGACCTGGGACGCGGATGTGCGGTTTTTGCAGGCCCTGCGCGGGGATTTCCCCCACATCCCCGTGCTCCTCATCGGCACCGCCGCGCACTTCATCCCCCATGCCCGCTGGTCTCCGTGGGCTACTGCTCTGCTGGCCGGCGACGCGGAGTGGGGGTTGGTCCAGGCCGTGCGCGCACTGCCCGACCAACAGCCCGCGGCCGGACTTTGGTACGCGCACACGAGCACCCCGCCGGCGCCTGTCCGCATCCCCCACCACCCCACCCTGCCCCGACCCGCGTGGGATGCCCTGCCCACGGATGTGTACCCCTTCCTCTCCCTGTGGGGCAGTCGAGGATGTGAGCACACGTGCGCCTGGTGCCCTTACCGGCTGGGTTGGGGGGATTCCCGCCGGGTGAGGGACCCCCAGGAGGTGGCCGAGGAGCTCGTCTGGCTGGCCCAGACGTTCGGCAAACCCCGTCATATCTTCCGCGACCCCCTGTTCGCGGCCCAACCCGAATGGGTGCGCACATTCTGCCGGGAACTCACCCGACGCGCGTCCCCACCCCCACCGTGGGAGGTGGAGGACCGTCCCGAGCACCTGACCCCCGATCTCCTCCACCAGATGGCCCGAGCGGGATGTACGCAGGTCAAATTGGGGTTGGAAATCATCAGCCCCTCCCTCCTCGTCCGCTGGCACCGGGTCCCCGACGCGCGCGCGGCCCAGGCCTACATCCGCGCCGCGGCCCAGGCCATCCGCACCTGCCGCAAGGAGGGCATCCTCTGCCGCGCGTTTGTGCTCACCGGCATCGGGGAAACGGAGGAGGAATTGGCCGCGACAGAGGCCTTCATTCAGGAACACAAGCCCCACTACGTGAGCGTGAAGCGCTTTGTCCCTTACCCCGGCCTCCCCTCTCCTCCCGAGCTTTCCCTCCCGGAAGAGCGACTCCGGGCATGGGAAGAGCGCCTGCAAGCCCACACGTATCCCCCACGCCCCAGCTGGAGGCATCGTTTACGACGGATATGGTCATGAAACCCACCATCCGGTCTGTGCGCGAGAGTCCTTACGACCGTTCCTTGTACGTGCGCCGCTATCCAGGGGAGAAGCGCGAACCCACCTCCCCTGCCCGATGGCACACCGCGGTGGTGACCGGGGCCAACGGGTTCCTGGGCGCCCACCTGGTCCGAGCGCTCCTGCGACGGGGAGTCCACGTGCGCGCGCTGGTCCGCCCCACGTCCGATGTGCGTGTGCTCGAGGGGTTGGATGTGGAGATCCGACGCGGGGCGTTGGATGATCCCACGTTTTTGCAGGACGCGCTAAAAGGGGTCGACGTGCTCTTCCACCTGGCCGCGCTCTACAGTCAACGGCCGGAGGATGTGGGGCTGTTGTACAAGGTGAATGTGGGACTTGTGCGCTCTCTGGTGAAGTTCGCGTGGGATGTGGGGGTGCCCCGCATTGTGCACACGAGTACCATTGGGGTCATCGGCCGGCGCAAGGATGGCCGGCCCCCGGATGAGGAGGCGCCGTTCAACCTGTGGGATCAGGCGAGTCACTATGTGCGCAGCAAGCATCTGGGGGAAGTGGCCGCGCTGACCTGGGCCCGCATGGGGGCTCCGGTGGTGGTGGTGAACCCAACGGCCCCCGTGGGACCCTATGACTGGCGCCCCACACCAACCGGCCGCCGTGTCCTCGCGGTCCTCGCGGGCCGTGTGCCCTCTTATCCCCCGGGGGGGATGAACCTGGTGCCCGCCCACGATGTGGCCGAGGGGATGATTCTGGCCGCGCTGAAGGGCCGTGTCGCGGAACGGTATATTTTGGGGCACTTGGAAGGGAATTGGGATGTGTCCAGGTTTGTGGCCTGTGTGGCCCAGGAGGCCGGGATTTCCAACCCTCTGGCCTTGTCCCCCAAGCCCCGGGGACCCCGATGGCTCCGTGCCGGGCTCCGGCGTCTCAGACACGTCCGAGGGAGGCGAGGGCACGCGCCCTTCTCCCTGACGGCCAATCCGCGCAAGGCCGTCGAAGAATTGGGTATGCCCCAAAGTGATCTGTGCCAGGCCGTGCGCGCGGCAGTGGAATGGTACCGCGAGAGGGGGTATGTGGGCTCATTCTGAGGGGGAAGGAAGGCGCCCGAAGGTGAAGAGCACGTTTTCCAAAGCCCCTTCCACCAAGGGGAATTCCTCGCGCACCTGGGCCAAGAGTTGTGCGGCCTCCTCCACCTGACCGACTTCTGCGGCATCCTCCAGTCGTTGACAGAGGTTGGCCATGCGATGGGCGCCGACCGTCGCGCTGTTGGCCTTGAGGGAGTGGGCCAGACGGCGCAGCTCCTTCAAGTTCCCCTGTTCCAGCGCTTGTTCCATCTCCTCCATCATGCGAGGGGCTGAACGGAGAAAGAGCGTGACAATCTCCTCGATAATCTCCCCGGCATCCTCTCCCCAGAGAGCGACAAATTGGTCGAAGGCACGGGCATCGATGACTTCCAAAAACATAGGTTGGGCCTCCCCTTTCCGCATCTCTACGTGCCAAGACGATGAGCAGGGGGAAAGGATACGGGGCAGATAGGGAGCTCCTTATATGCGGATGGACTTGACAGGCCCATCTCAACTCCCCCCCTTTACTCGTTACTCGTTAATCGTTACTCATTTGGCATCCCCCTTCCGGGCTGTGGTAACATACGACATCCCCTCCGACAGGAGGGCGAGAAGTGGGTAGTGCGGTGAGCCACAGGCCTCCCCGATCCCTTGCGAGAAGACATGAGGACCATGCCAGAACGGGAAGAAACCTTCCGTCCAGAAAAGCCTGGGGAGTCAACGCCAGAACTTTCCCTGGCCATTCCCCTTTACAACGAAGCGGACAATGTGCGATCTGTCGTAGGCGAATTGGTGCGCGCGCTGGAGGACGCGGGCATTGATTACGAACTCGTGCTGGTGGACAACGGCTCCCAGGACGAGACGGGCCGCATCATCGATGAGATGGCCCAAGCCAACCCCCGCTTGGTCCCCGTCCACATCCCTGTGAACCAGGGATACGGCTGGGGTATCCTCACGGGCTTGCGCCACTGCCGGGGCCGGTTCGTGGGCTACGCGTGGGGGGACAATCAGATTCGCGCCCAGGATGTGGTGCGCATCTTCCAACGCCTGCGCCAGGGAGATGTGGACATGGCCAAGGCGTTGCGGGTCCAACGGCACGACGGCTGGCAACGTCTCCTCATCACACGCGTGTACAACGCGGTATTCCCCCTCTTCTTCCCGGTCCATTCCCGGGACGTCAACGGCTGTCCCAAGATCTTCACCCGGGAGGCGTATGAGGCCATCAACCCGCAAAGCCGGGATTGGTTCCTGGACCCGGAGATCATGATCAAAGCTCACCGCCTGGGCTTGCGCATCGCGGAAGTTCCCGTCATCTTCTACCCGCGCACATCGGGGAAGTCCAAAGTACGCTGGAAAACCGTGTTGGAATTCGTGCGCAACATGATCCGGTATAGAATGCGGGGGGAGTAACGATTGACGATTAACGATTAAGGGGGATTGGCTGGAGGGAGAGGTTGGCTTGGATAGGCGAAGTTAACGCATAACGAGTAACGAGTAAGAGGGGCGGGAGGCCGTCGTGGGCCGTATAGAACGATGCTCGGTCGGTTACGTGCCCATCCAGAGCCCCCGCGGGGGGCTTTTCCCCATTTAGCCCGGGGGTTCAGCCCCGGGCGATGGGGCATAACCCCATACCGCCGTTTACGAACGGTAGAGGCGCACATGACCACACATCGCCGTTCACGAACTGTAGGGGCGCACGGCCGTGCGCCCCTGGTATCATAGGAGGGAGACCGGGTGCGCCCCAGAGCCACCAATCTTGTGTGAGCTCGTTCTGTAGATAGGTCACCTCCTTGAGGTAAAATACACGAAGAAAAAAGGACGTTTTCTTGTGCCAGACCGTAGAGATATCGCCCAAGGGCATCCAAGCCCGTACGTAGACCGGTCTTTGGGGCCTGGGAGAGCGAAGAGAATGATGGGCCTATAGCCCGGATACCAGGTTGCCAGGGGCGCCCCAGGCCCGGAAAGACGGTACATACCTGCAACCAGGAGGTGAAACCATGTCCGTACTCGTCGTGGGTGTTGATGTCAGCCAAGCACACTTGGACGTCGCCGTGGGCACGTCGCCGGAGCACGTGGAATATCTGGATAGATTCCCGAATGATACGTCTGGATGGGAGACGTTGGCCCAAGCCGTGCAACGGTATCAACAGCAATGGAAAACGGACCAGGTCCATCTGGTGATGGAACCCACAGGCGGTTATGAGCAGCCCTTGGCCCGCTTTGCCCTGAAGCAAGGGTGGCGGGTGAGCCTGCCCAATCCTCGCCAGGTGCGTGACTGGGCCCGGGGAATGGGACGGCGTGCCAAAACGGACCGCACGGACGCCCAGATACTGGCGGCATATGGGGCGGCCACCCAGCCTCCTCCGTGGCGTCCACTGCCGGAGGAGGTCGCCCAACTGGAGGCGTTGTTGAACCGGCGAGACGACCTCAAGGAGATGCTGCGACAGGAGCGCAACCGCTGCCATGCCCTGCAAGTTCAAGGCGGGGGGTATGCGCCGGTGACGGCCAATCTGGAAGGGCATATCGCCTATCTGGAACAGGCGTTGGCCGAGGTAGAAGAGCTCATACGCCAGCATTTGGAGCAGCACCCGCACCTGAAGCAGGAGGCCGCCCACTTGCAGCAGGTCCCCGGCATTGGCCCCCGGAACGTGCTGTTCATCCTGGTCCTGTTCTACCGTTGGGGCGTCCTGACCAACTTCCAAGGCCATCATAAAGGACTTACCGCCTATGTGGGGTTGGACCCGGTGCCTCACACCAGTGGGAAGAGTGTGTGGCGTCCTTCCCGTATTTCCCGAGCCGGGAACCGTCGGATTCGACGTTACCTGTTTCTGGGGGCCTTGGGCGGGGTGCGAGGAGATAATCCTTTGCGCACTTTCTATTTGCGCCTGGTGAACCGAGGACGTCCCAAAAAAGTCGCTTTGGTGGCTGCTGCGCGCAAGATCCTGGTGTGGGCCTGGGCCATATTTCGGGATGGGACGTCCTTCGACCCCGCGCGGGCGAGTTGTAGAACTTAACTCGTTTCTCATCTTGCCCCCTTGACATACATGAGAGAATCTAC
>JAADDB010000209.1 GCA_013154135.1 Chloroflexota bacterium | reverse complement strand
GAGTACCTCGGCGCCCTGCCGAGGTGCGGACCCGTCCGCCGCCAAAGGGGACTTTTTCTCGCCAGCTCGGTATCGAAGGGCCAACCGGCATTCAGCCCTTTAATTGTCAATCGTTAATCGTTACTTCACGGACCTGTCCGCCGCTAATGGAGACTTTCCCTGGCCAGCTCGGTATCGAAAGGCCAACCCGGCATTTAACCCCTTAATCGTCAATCGTCAATCGTTACTCATTACCCCCTCCTCTATCAAATGCACATCATCAGGGGAGATGTCCAGGAACACAGAGGCCCCCGCGCGGGCGCGGAGTTGACGCCATTCCCGCCGGGGGAGGAGAACCCGCCACGTGTGGGGCCCCACGCGCAGGTGCACCCGCACCAACGAGCCTTGGGGGATGACCTCCTCGATGTGCCCCGGCCACGTGTTCGGCCCCTTCTCCCCGCGCAAGCGGATGTCCTCCGGACGGACGCAGAGGAGCACCTCCCGGCGTTGGGGGGCTGGTCCCCGGACCGCCAGGGTCACCTGCGGGGACACTTCGACCCAAACCCATTCCCCTTGAACGTCCCTCACACGCGCGGGGAAACGGTTCTCCACGCCCACAAACGCGGCGACCGCCTCATCCACAGGGCGGGTGAAGACCTCCTCCACCGGGCCGAGCTGACGAATGCGCCCTTCCATGAGGACGGCCACCCGGTCGGCCAGGGCCCGGGCTTCCTCCCTGTCGTGGGTGACGAGGAAGACCGTGGTCTGGGTCTGGCCCAGCACTCGACGGAGGTCGGTGAGCAGATCCTGGCGGGTCGGCATGTCCAGACCGGTGAAGGACTCGTCGAGGAAGAGGATGTCGGGCTCCAGGACAAAAGCTCGGGCCAGCGCGACCCGTTGGGCTTCCCCCCCGGAGAGTTCCAGCGCGTTGCGCTGCGCCAGGTGTCCCACCCGAAATTGGTCCAGCCAGTGAACGACCTTTTCCCGGGCTCGGCGTCCCCAAATCCCCCGGAGGTACAACCCCAAGGCCACATTGCGGTACACCGACGTGTTCAGGAGCAAGGGCCTTTGCAACACCACGGCGATGCGTCGTCGGTAGGCGAGGGTGTTCCCCCAGGAGATGGGACGACCCCGGAAGGTCAGCGCGCCTCGGTGAGGACGTTGAAGCGCGGCCAGGGTGCGCAGCAGGGTGGACTTGCCCGCGCCGTTGGGTCCGATGACCACGAAGACCTCCCCCTCCTGGATGACCAACTCCGGCACGTCCAGCGCGTGTTGGTCCTCATACGTGACTCGGATGTTGTGGGCTTCCAGGATGGGGTTCATGGCTCACATACGACGCGATCGCTGTTGCAACGTGGTGAGGGCATAGGTGACGATGTAGGCCAGCGCGAGGAGGATGGTGCTCAGGGCCATGGCCAGGGCGAAGTTGCCCTTACTCGTCTCCAGGACGGTGGCCGTTGTGAGCACACGCGTGTGGTGGGCGATATTCCCGCCCACCATCATGGAAGCTCCCACCTCCGAAATGACCGCCCCAAACGCGGCGATAACCGCGGCCAGGAGGAGCAATCGGGTCTCCCAGAGGAGGAGGAGGACCATCTGCAACCGGGACGCGCCCAGCCCCAACAACTGCCAACGCCATCCCGGGTCCAACTGCTGGATCGCGGCCATGGTCAGGCCGGTGACAATGGGCCAGGCGAGCAGGGCTTGGGCGATAATCATCGCGGTGGGGGTGTAAATCAGGCGGAGGAACCCCAACGGTCCGCTGCGCCAGAGGAAGAGCGCGACCACCAGTCCCACCACAACGGGGGGGAGTCCCATGCCCGTGTTGACCGCAGCCACCAGAAGTCGACGGCCCGGGAAGCGGCTAAAGGCCAGGAGGATGCCGATGGGCACGCCCAAGAGCACGGCCACCAGGGTCGCGGTGCCCGACACGCGCAACGTGAGCGCGGTGATCTCCCACACATACGGATCCCGTTGGATGAGCAGCCGAATGGCTTCCCGGATGCCCAGCCAGATCGTTTCCATAGCTCCTACCGGTCCACGTGGAAGAGGGGTTGGCCGAACTTATCCACCCCGTAGGATCGGATAATGTCCTGCACCTGGGGAGAGGTGAGGAAGTCCACAAAAGCTCGGGCCCCTTCCACGTTGATGTTCGGATTTTTGTCCGGGTTGACAACGATGACGTGGTACACATTGTAAAGCCGCGGATCCCCTTCCACCAAAATTTGCAGGGTGAGGGTGTCGTGCAGGTTGAGGTAAGTGGCCCGGTCGGTCAAGGTGTACGCGCCCTTTTCCGACGCGATGCGCAACGTCGCGCCCATGCCTTGTCCGGTCTCCTGATACCAGGGTTGAGCGGGGAGCTCGGACGGGTCAAAGCCGGCTTCCTTCCACAGGGCCCGTTCCTTCTTGTGCGTGCCCGAGTCATCCCCTCGGGAGATCCAGAGGGCTTGGGCCTGCGCGATCTTCTTCAGGGCTTGGACCGCGTCCTTCATGCCCCGGATGTGGGCCGGGTCCTCTTCAGGACCGACGATGACGAAGTCATTGTACATGACGTATTCCCGTTCGATCCCGTGCCCGGCCTTCATGAACGCCTCCTCCGCGGGGGGAGCGTGAACGAGGAGGACGTCCGCGTCCCCTTTTTCTCCCATGCGCAGGGCCGCGCCCGTGCCCACCGCGATGACCTTCACGTGATATCCGGTTTGTTGTTCGAACAGGGGCACCAGCACATCCAGCAGACCTGAATCCCGGGTGCTGGTGGTGGTGGCCAAGATGAGCTCCTTGTGTTGGGGGGTGGGTGCGGTGGAAGTGCTGGGAGGGGCGGGGGCGCAACCGGTCAGGGTGAGGAGAAAGATCAGAATGCCGACCATGGACCACGATGGACGGTGCATTTCCAGCCTCCTAAAACGGACGAAGGGATTTCATGCGAAAAAAAGCCGGGGCACACTGTGCCCCGGCTTTGGCTCCGCGGGGAGGACTCGAACCTCCAACCAAGCGGTTAACAGCCGCCCGCTCTGCCGATTGAGCTACCGCGGACTGCATTCACAGGATGGTATTATAGCGAACTCCGTCCCATTGTCAAATGGGATTGGCCAAATGGACCGTGGACACATAACACATCCGCCCGACGCACGGACGCTCTAACAGCCACCTCAGCTCAAATAATCCCGCAACTTATGGCTTCGCTGGGGATGGCGGAGTTTGCGCAGGGCTTTTGCCTCTATCTGACGTATACGTTCCCGGGTGACCCCGAAGATTCGTCCAACCTCCTCCAGAGTGTAGTACCGGCCATCCTTCAAGCCAAAGCGGAGTTCCAACACCTCCCGCTCCCGGTCGCTCAACACTTTCAACACCTCGCGGAGCTGCTCGCGGAGGAGCATGTAGCTGGCCGCATCGCCGGGCGCGGGCATGGAGTCATCCTTCACAAAATCCAGCAGGGAGGAATCGTTCTCCTCCCCCACCGACGTCTCCAGGGAGATGGGCTCCTCCGCGATGCGCAGCACTTGTTGGACTTTGGCCGCGGCCCGTTTGAGCTTGCGCCGCAACAGCGGGTCCAGGGGATCCCCGCGGGCCTGCATTTCCTCGATCTGCTCCCGCTCTTCCGGCTCCAAGTACCCCATCTCCAGGGCCAGCTCCTCGGATGTGGGTTCCCGGCCCAGCTCCTGGGTCAGACGGCGTTGCGTCCGGATGAGGCGGTTGATGGTCTCCACCATGTGGACGGGGATGCGGATGGTGCGGGCCTGGTCCGCGATGGCCCGGTTGATGGCCTGGCGGATCCACCAGGTCGCGTAGGTGCTGAACTTGTAGCCGAGGGTGGGGTTGAACTTGTCCACCGCCCGCAACAGGCCCAGGTTGCCTTCCTGGATCAGGTCGGAAAAGGACATGCCACGGCCGATGTAGCGTTTGGCCACGCTGACCACCAGACGCAGATTGGCCTTGGCCAGCTGATCCTTCGCCTTGTCCCCCTCTGCCACCAGACGTTCTAGCTCCTCACGCGTCTCCGGGTCCAACTCCCGTCCTTCACGTTCCGCGGCTTCCAACTCCTCCCGGGCCTGCTTCCCCCGGTAGACGCGCATGGCCAGCTCGTACTCCTCCTCCGGCGTGAGGAGGGGTACCTGTCCGATCTCGTGCAAGTACATCCGCACCGGATCATCGGTGATGCCCTCTTCCTCCCAATCCTGGAGGATGCGTTCCACGGGGAGCTGTTTCTCCGTCTCCACTTCGGCTTCCAACTTCTGGTCATGTTGGAGAACGGGGAAGTGTTCTTCGTCCTCCTTGTCCTGCTCCACCAGCATGACCTGTTGGTTTTCCTGGGAGATGACGACCAGCCCCCCTTTCATGCCCTGGGAGGTTTGGCTGGAGAGGTGGGACGTATCCGGATTGGGAAGCAACGCTTTCAATGTGTCTGTCGACTTCTTGTTCTCAGCCACGGATCCTCGACTTAGCGTGTCAACGTGAGTGCTGGTAGCAACCGTTCCAATTCTCGGATGGCGCGCAGGTGATTACCCAAGCGAATGCTGTAGGTGATGAGCGTGTGCTCATCGGCCTCTTGTGCTTCTTCGATGAGGAAGCGGATTTGTCGTGCTGCCTCTTTGTGCCGTAACAGGCGTAACCATATGAGGGCAGTGAGAATTTTGTGTGGCATGAGATGTTCAGGTGTGTCGGGCAGGCTCTTCGCTTCCTCCACCAAAGAGCGGGCGTACTCCAGCATCTCGTCGGGTATTTGCGATAAGATGTCCTCCGCGCTTGTAAGGTTACCACCGATCAGGGAAGTAAGCAACACTTGGATGATGATGCGATGGCGGGTGTCCTCCAACTCCTCCCACCGGAATTCCTCCAGGCCCAGGAGTTCGAGTTCCTCGTCCAACGTGCGGATGGTGTCCGGCGCGCGGAGTAGGAGGAGGATGAAGTGGCGTTCCATCTCTTGGACGGTGTTGAGGGGTGGCGTGGGCTGGGGAGCCGGGGATGGGGGGGATTCCTTAGGACGGGCCCGACGTCGACGCGGTCGCGGTTCGTCCAGGATGTCCGCGGCCAACACGCGTTCGTCCACCCGCAGAAGTCGGGCCAACTGCTGGATGTAGTGGTCTCGCATGACCGCGCTGGCTACCTCACGCAGCAGGGGTTTCATGATGCGGATGGCTTCGGCTTTCCCCTCCGCGGTGGAGAGGTCCAGTGTTTCCTGGATGTACTGGAGGTAGAATTCCACCACGGGAAGGGCTTCTCGGACGAGTTTTTCCCATTGGCTCGGGTCCTGTCGGATCAGGTCATCCGGGTCCATGCCCTCGGGCAGGCGGAGGATGCGCAAGTCCACGTTCAGGGTGGCCTCAAAGCGGAGCGCGCCGGTAGGGGTGATCATGGGTTGTACGTCCCGTTCCAAGTTCTCCCGGGCTACCTCGATGCCCCGCAGCGCGGCTTGCTGGCCGGCCACATCCGCGTCCAGCGCGAGGATGATGCGCCGCGTGTGTCGGGAGAGGAGCCGGAGCTGGGTGGGCGTCAGCGCGGTCCCCATGGACGCGACCACATTGCGAAAGCCGGCCTGGTGCGCGCTGAGCACGTCCATGTACCCTTCCACGATGATGGCTTCCCCCTTTTCCCGGATGGCCCGCACAGCTTGGGCGTATCCGTACAACGTGCGTCCCTTGTCGAAAATGGGGGTTTGGGGGGAGTTCAGGTACTTGGGATGTCCTTCTCCCAACACACGTCCGGCAAACGCGATGACCCGCCCTTGTGCGTCGTGGATGGGGATCATCAAGCGGTGGCGGAAGCGGTCGTACATGCGCCCTTCATCCCGGACGATGATGAGTCCGGCCTTCTCCAACTCCTCCTCCTGGTATCCCAGGGAGCGGAGGTATTGGAGCAAGTCGTCCCATGCGTCCCGCGCGTAGCCCAATTGGAAGGCGGTCACCGTCTCCTGGGAGAGGCCGCGCTGTTGCAAGTACGCGCGGGCGACCTCGCCTTCGGGGTGGTGGTGGAGGAGTTCTTGGAAATGGGCCGTGGCCGCGGCGTGGATCTCGCGTAGTCGTTCCCGCAGCTGGGATTGGGCATCCCCTTCCTTTTCCTCTGTCCAGGGGATGCCCGCGCGTTCGGCCAGGAGGCGCAGCGCGCCGAGGAAATCCACCCCTTCCTTTTTCATGACAAAGGAGAACACATCGCCGCCGGTGCCGCACGCGCCAAAACAGTGCCAGGTTTGGGTTTCGGGGAAGACCACAAAGGAGGGGGTTTTCTCCTCGTGGAAGGGGCACAGGGCTTTGTAGTTCTTGCCGCTGCGCTTTAGGGGGATGTAGGAGCCGATGACATCCACGATGTCCAGGCGGGCTTTGATTTCGTCCACAATGCTCATGGCGCACATCACCTTGGGTAACGAGTCATGGAGTAAGGATCGCTCTGCCCCACAGTTTTGTGGGCACTTACCGGGTGTCGGATTTGCGCAGAGTTTTCCGGGATGTTATAATCCTACCCGAAATGGCCGAATTAGGAAAGAGGAAGCGCACCCGCGTGACAGGTCCCTGGAACGCCGGCTTCCTCTTTTCTTCTACGGTCGGCAGATGGCATGGCCGTCGAGCAAGCAAAGGTACGTACTGCGAGAAAAGTGGGGATTCCCCACTTTTCTTGTTGTAGGGGGGATTTAAAGATATCATGGCGCGGAATGATTTGATTATTGCCATTAACCAAGTATGTGCTGAGCGAGGCCTGGACCCGCAAATCGTCATCGAGGCCATTGAGCAGGCGCTGGTCTCCGCGTACCGGAAGAAGTTCGGGGGCGGACAGAATGTGTTCGCGAAGATCGACACCAAGACCGGGGAGATGAAGGTCTTCGCGGAGCTGGAAGTGGTGGAACGGGTCAAAGACCCCCGGACTCAGATCAGCCTGGAGGAGGCCCGCCGCCACAAGCCCGATGTCCAGCTGGGGGATAAGATCGTGATTGAAGCCACCCCAAAGGATTTCGGGCGTATTGCCGCGCAAACCGCGAAACAGGTGATGATGCAGCGCATTCGCGAGGCAGAGCGGGCCTTGACGTACGAGGAACTGAAAAAACTGGAAGGCGAAGTCGTCCTGGGCACCATCCAACGCATCGACCGCAAACTGGGCAATCAGGTGGTGGTGAATTTGGGGCGGGGCGAAGGTGTGCTCCCCCGGCAGGAACAGATCCCCAGGGAGCGGTATCGCCAGAACGACAAGATGTACTTCTACGTCAAGGCCGTGGAGGATTCCTCTCGCGGGCCGTTGGCCATCCTCTCCCGCACGGATGTGCGCTTTGTGCGCCGTCTGCTGGAGCGGGAGGTGCCGGAGATCCGCACGGGCGCGGTGGAGATCAAGAGCATCGCCCGGGAACCGGGCGCTCGCTCCAAAGTGGCCGTGGCCGCGGTCCAGCCGAACGTGGACCCGGTGGGCTCTTGCGTGGGCGTGCGGGGCACCCGCATTCAGGCAGTGGTCAACGCGCTGGGCGGTGAGAAGATCGATGTGGTGGAGTGGAGCAAGGACCCGTACAAGTTCATCGCCAACGCGCTGAGTCCGGCCAAGGTCATAGATGTGGTCCTCATGGAGGACGATGAGGAAGGGCGTCGGGCCCTGGTCATCGTGCCCGATGAGCAACTGTCCCTGGCCATCGGCAAGGAAGGACAAAACGCTCGGCTGGCCGCGAAGTTGACCGGCTGGCGGGTGGACATCCGTGGGGAGAAGGAGGCCGCGGAGGCGGGGTTGACCCCGGAGGAGCGCAAACGCATGCGCATGCGTTACGCACAACAAAAGGCCGACCTCCTCTCCCAGGCCGAGGTGTTCCTGCGCGAGGGCGCGGTGGAGGAAGTCAAAGCCGCCGCGGAAACGCCGGAAGCACCTGCCCCCCAGACTCCGGAGGAACAGCCCGAGGCCGTGGAGGCTGACGCGCCGGACGCGGGGGAGGAAGAGGAGTACATGGATGTGGATGACCTGGATCGCATGGCCATGGAGCAGTTCATGAAGGCGGAGGACGAACAAGGGGAACGGTAGAGGACAATGGCCAAGAAACACGTGCCCATGCGGACCTGCGTGGTCTGCGGACGGTCCTATCCGAAGCGGGAGCTCATCCGGGTTGTGCGCACCCCGGAAGGACGGGTGGAACTGGATTTGCAGGGGAAGAAGCCCGGACGCGGCGCGTACCTCTGCACCGATCCCGCGTGTTGGGACCTGCGAGTTGCCATTCCTCGGCTCCAGCGGACTTTGCGCGCTCCGCTGGATGAGGAGGCGCGGCACGCGTTGGCCGAGTACGCGAATACCCTGCGCGAACGCCGGCCGGCAGTGGTAGGAGAAATACCATGATGCCCAGGACCTGGAATGGTGGGCCCTGCGGAATGATCGTGAAGGGAGGACGGCGACGATGATGGAGTGAAGTCGCCGTTTGTCCACACGTTTGATGGGAATTCTCAACCGCTGCCGGAGTCTTCCGGTGGCGGTTTTTTGTTAGAAGAGGGGGGAACGAGTAACGATTGACGATTGACGATTAATGAGTAAGAGGGGCGGGAGGCCCATTGCGGGCCGGGTGTGGCGATGTTCGGCCGGTTACGTGCCCATCCAGAGCCCCCGCAGGGGGGTAGCCCCGGGCAATGGGACATGACCACATGCGAGTCGGGGTGCACGTCTGTGCGCCCGCAGAGGGGCCAAAACCGACTGCCATACACAAAGTCCCTTCTCGGCACGGGACGAGAACATCGAAACCCGCCGAGATGCTGCGAAGATTTTTCAGCCGAGCCATCGTTCAAATGGAAAGGGGGGAGTGTTGATGATGCATAAAGAGCACAGGGAACCTGGGACGGTCCGGGCCAAGTGGATGGCCCGCAAAAAGCGTCGTGTGGGGCGCAAGGGAAGACGACCGAGCCCGCGGTTCCACGATTACACGCAAGAAGAGCCTTCGGACGAGGAATTGGAAGCCCTCCTGGAAGGGGATAAAAAACAATCCAGCAAACCCCAGGTGGGGGACGAGGTCGAACTGCCCCCACACATCACCGTGCGGGAGCTGGGCGAATTGGTGGGCCGCAGTCCCATTGAGATCATCAAGGCCCTCATGAACCTGGGGGTCATGGCCCACATCAACCAAACATTGGACTACGAGACCGCGGCCATCGTCCTGGAAGAGTTGGGCTACAAGGTGAAGGAAGCCCAACCGGAAATCGTCGAAGAAGTTCCCGAAGAGCAGGAAGAACACATCAAAACCCTGCGCCAGCGCATCATGGAAGTGGAGGACGAGAGCAAACTCCAGCCCCGCCCTCCGGTGGTCACCGTGTTGGGACACGTGGATCACGGCAAGACGACCCTGCTGGACGCGATTCGGGAGACGGATGTGGCCTCCCGAGAGGCAGGGGGCATTACCCAGCACATCGGCGCTTACCAGGTAACCCTCA
Organism: Chloroflexota bacterium; assembly: GCA_013154135.1. Lineage (GTDB taxonomy): Bacteria > Chloroflexota > Anaerolineae > JAADDB01 > JAADDB01 > JAADDB01. The sequence goes on along the minus strand of JAADDB010000209.1, from coordinate 1,543 downwards.
AGGACGGGCGCCAGATCACGTTCCTGGACACCCCCGGCCACGAGGCGTTTACCGCACTCCGCGCGCGGGGCGCCCAGGCCACGGATGTGGCCATCCTCGTAGTGGCCGCGGATGACGGGGTCATGCCCCAGACCATTGAGGCTATCAACCACATCAAAGCCGCGGATGTCCCCATGGTGGTGGCCATCAACAAGATCGACAAGCCGGGGGCCAACCCGGAAATGGTCAAAAGCCAACTCGCGGACCACGGCGTCCTGGTCGAGGATTACGGCGGGGATGTCCTCTCCGTTCCTATTTCCGCCAAACAACGCGTGGGCATCGAAGACCTGCTGGAGGCCGTGCTCCTCGTCGCGGAGGAGATGGGCGTGAAAGCCAATCCCGAAGGGCAATGCGTGGGCACGGTCATCGAGAGCAAACTCGACCGCTTCCGGGGCCCCACCGCAACCCTGCTCGTCCAGAACGGCACGTTACGGGTGGGGGATGTCATTGTCATCGACGATGTGTGGGGGCGCGTGCGGGCCATGTTCGACGACCAGGGACGGCCCATCAAGGAAGCGCCTCCCTCCACACCGGTGCAAGTGTTGGGGTTGCCCGAAGTACCCCCTGCAGGGGCCATCTTCCAGGTGGTGGAGAACGAGCGCATCGCCCGCGCCATGGCCGAAGAACGGGCAGAAGCCAAGCGTCGGGCCCAGGAGGAACGCCAGAAGCGCCTCACCCTGGACCAGATGTTCGCCAAGATCCAGGCCGGCGAGGTGAAGACCCTGAACCTCATCGTCAAGGCCGACGTTCAAGGCTCCCTGGAAGCCATCGTCTCCTCGCTCCAGAAGCTCAACGAGAGGAGCGAACAAGGGGTCGAACTGGAGATCCTGCACCAGGGCGTGGGCAACGTGACCGAGTCAGATGTGATGCTGGCAGCCGCGTCCCACGCGGTCATCCTGGGCTTCAACGTGAAAGTGGACCCGGCAGCCCGGCGTCTGGCCGAACAGGAAGGCGTGGACATCCGCCTGTACAACGTCATCTACCACCTGCTGGAAGATGTGGAGAAGGCCATGCAGGGTCTTCTGGAGCCGGAGAAGAAGGAGGTCGTGGTCGGCCGGGCAGAGGTCCGGGCCGTGTTCAAAGTGCGCCACGGACGGGTGGCCGGTTGTTATGTGACAGAAGGCGTCATCCCCCGCAACGCGTTCGCCCGGGTCTGGCGGGGGGACAAGGTGGTGTACGACGGCCGCATCGCTTCCTTGCGCCGTTACCAGGAGGATGTGAACGAAGTCCGGGAAGGGTATGAGTGCGGCATTCGGCTGGACGGCTTTGATGATGTGAAGGAAGGGGATATCATCGAAGCCTATCGGGTGGAGGAAGTGTAAGCCATGAAGATGAAGACCACGTATCAGTACAAAGTGGCGGACCTCATCCAACGGGTGCTGAGCACTGTGCTCCAGCGGGAATCCCGCGATCCCCGCTTGGCCGGGGTGACCATCACCGATGTGGAGGTCTCCCAGGACTTGCGGGACGCCAATGTGTACTTCACGCACCTGGGGGATATGTC
>JAADDB010000162.1 GCA_013154135.1 Chloroflexota bacterium | reverse complement strand
GCCCGGCCAAGCATCGCCACAAACGAGCCAAGATGGGCCCTCCCGCCCCTCTTACTCGTTACTCGTTATGCGTTAGGCTCTTCGCCCATCCAAGCCAACTCTATCCCTCAGCCGATCTCCCTTAATCGTTAATCGTCAATCGTTACTCCTTCCTTACTACAACCCCCGCCTATCCAAGCCCACCTCGTCCTCCAGATCACCCCCCTTAATCGTTACTCCCTCCTCCTTCCTGGCCAGGATAACGCCCGCGTCTTTGGAGACTCGCCACACCCCGTGGCGATGGATCTCCCGGGCAATGCGGGTCCTCACCTCCGCCAGGAGAGCCTCCCGCTCCGCGGGGGAGAGGGGCGGGCCGACCACTTCCCTCACCGGCCCGCTCAGGTAGTAGCGCATAGCCACCTCCACCGAGGGAAAGAGAAAGGCGTTGGGTAACCGGTCCTTTTGGACGGACGGAAAAACGCGTTGGACGACCTCTGCCCCCGTTTCCAGGGGAAAGCGCAGATGTCGCGCGCGTGTGGGCATCCGGCCGATGCGGTGGAGCGCCCGGGCGTGGACGCGATACACTTGGGCCAAGCTCTCCTCCGTGTAGGTGGCCGCGACGAACCACCCACCCGGTCGCAACACTCGATGAGCTTCGGTCAGGGCCCTTTCCACGTCGTCCACAAAGAAGAGGACGTGGTTGGCGAAGACCACGTGGAAAGTGTTGGGTGGGAAGGGGAGGGCTTCGGCTCGGGCGACGAGGAGGGCCCCGGGAAAGGAAACGCTCTCCCGGAGGGTCTGCAGCATGGCCGGGGAGATGTCCACCCCCACCAGGTGGGACGTGTGGCGGAGGTAGTAGGGAACGTAAAGCCCGATGCCGCACCCCACGTCGAGCACGTGTTCCCCGCCCTGCCAGGGGACGTGGTCCACGACCCAGGCGTAGAAATCCACATCTTGTTCCGCGTATTCGCGGTGGAACGCGGCTCGGATTCTCAAATGATCTCGGGTATACCCACTTCCGTGCATTCGACTAAGACCCCTCTCCATCGGGTGAGCCACGCGGCTTTCTGTTCCGCGGGAATGAGGAGGATGAGATCATCCACATCCCATGATACCCACTGGCATCTATCCCCATCCAACACCAAGTGATACGCGGCATAGTGCTGGAGGGCCTCTTTTAGCAAAGAAGACACCTGGGGAGTGATGGGTCCCTGGACGCGGAGTTCACGCACTCCTTGGATAAGACCGAGCCAGTAGAGGGGTTTGAACAACAGGCCGAGACAGCCGCATCCCATCCGTGCCCAACGAGGCGCGTTCTCCAACGGCTCGATTTCCTCCCACCGCACTTCATCCGTGTCCAGGCGGGTTTGCCGACTTCCCCAGAAGAGTTCATCCGTATGAAGGGTGAACTGTTTTGCCCGGGGGAAGCAAGCTTCGAGCAAGTCCAGGAACGTCTTCAGGCGGTCCTCGATGGGAGCGTCCCGGATGGATGGGCTCAACGTCAGACATACGTATGGGGGCCGTGTACTGCCATGTTTGCTCATTTTTCCATCCTGTGGCATAGTTCAAACGAGTAGGGGGCGGGCCCGTCTGCATTGCTCACAAAACGCTTTTGGTCACGGGGCGAAAACGTCGGAGCCCCGCGGCGTTTTGGCCGTCAACCATGGAGCTTCTTCAGCAGAACCAAGGGCTAGCAGTGAGAGATGGGGTCAGGCCGGATGTTGAGATGGCCTGAACGCCCCATGGCCTCGTTAAACTACGTGTCACATGGTCCATTCTCTACCATTCAATCGCAGCCGACATCGCAGCCATGAACAGAGAGACCGTCATTTCACGGAGTATCCAAGATAATCGTCACAGGGCCACTGTTGCACAGGCACACCTCCATCATGGCCCGGAAACGTCCCGTCTGCACGGGCACTCCTTCCTCTTCCAGAAATCGACAGAAGGCCTCGATAAGGGGTTCCGCGTGGTCGGGAGGCGCCGCGTGGACAAAGCTGGGACGGCGGCCTTTGCGGGCATCCCCGTACAAGGTGAATTGGGAGACGACCAGGACTTCCCCGCCCACATCCCGGACGGAGAGGTTCATCTTGCCCGCGTCATCCTCAAAGATGCGCAGTCCCGCGATTTTGCGGGCCAACCACCGGGCCTCCTTTTCCCCGTCCTCGTGGGTCACGCCGATGAGGACCACCAGGCCCTGCCCGATGCGTCCCACCACTTCTTCTCCCACGGTCACGCTGGCCTGACTGACCCGTTGCACTACCGCTCGCATGGTTTCCTCCTCACATCTGGGATGAGGCCGAGGATATCTCGTCGGCCTGTTGAGTTTCCCAGGCCAGTATGGCCCGATGAACGTGTGCGGGCAAATCCGGCTCCACCCACACCGCCGCATCCAGTGCCACCGCGTCCGCCCCTTCCTCCAGACAACGGATGGCGTCTGTTGCCGCGTGGATGCCCCCTTGGGCGATGATGGGAACCTGGGGAGCTCGAGCACGGGTGCGGCGTAGCGCGGCCAGGGTTAGGGGGAGGAGGAGAGGGCCGTACAGACGGCCGGTGACCGCGCGTCCCCGATGGCGCCATACACCTTCCGGGGGCATGGCCACGATAAGGGCCTGGATGCCCGCGTGGACCAGGGGTTCGATCAGATCCTCCCGGTGCAGGGGCACCGCGGCGATCACGGGCAACAACGTCTCCCCGGCCACATCCACCCGGGCCACGGCTTGACCCACCCCTTCGTCCGCGCCTATTTCGACCACTAGTCCCGCGATCTGGGCGCAGCGGGCCAGGCGTCGCGCGCCTTCGCGGGTTTCCGCCACATCGCCCGGACCCAGCGCGGCGAGGATGGCGATCTCCTGACGGGGCCAATGGGCGCTCATCCGTCGGAGGGTGGCGTTTGTGTTCCCCGGCGGGCGTGGCGGCACCCAGAGAACTCCGCCCGGTCGTGTTTTGAGGACGGGATAGGCCGGATGCCCCGCGAGACCGCTCCAGGGGCCGGTGATGACTGCTCCCACCCCATCCCATCTATAGGGGATTTGGCTGGGATGGGCCAAGCGGCTGATGCCCGCGGCGATGAGGACGCGTGTGCGCAGGGGAAGGCCGCTTTTGTGGTGAGGTGCCAGGTCTATGGCCCAGGCGTCCATCTCCTCATCTCCTCCTCGGATGCGTGTACCAGCGGGCCAGGTCCAACACCGGCCCTTTGCGGCAGACTCGGATGTTCCCCTGTTCCGTTTCCAGGACGCAAGTGTCACACAGGCCCAGGCCGCAGGTGATGCCGTCGGGGATCATGGCCCAGGCGGTGTTGCGCTCCAGCCGGATCTTCCGTTCGTCGAGCCAGCGGGCGAAGTAATGGGGCCAGTGTTTGGGGCCCACGAAGAAGAAGCGTTGGGCCCACGGGATCAGAGGGGCCAGCGCGTCCTCCAGTGCGCCCGGCACCGCGTCCACCGTCCGGTATTCGGCCGCGGGCGGGAGCCACACCAGATCCTCCGGCAGGACGTCCCCTGTACGCTCCACCAGGAGGACCACGTTCCCCGCGCGGCTGTACTCCTGCACCAGCCCTAAAGCATACGGGGTGTACACATCCTGGGTCACAATGACCGCGTTCTCCTCGCCCGTGGGGGGAGGAAAGGGGGTGCCGTACGGCCCCCACAGTCGGATGGGGGTGCCCGCGGGCATGCGGGACATGAGCTCCAGGGCAAAGGATGTCTCCGGGGGCACGTAGGTGTGCCAGGTTGCATGGCCCATGTGCGCGGGGAAAAGGGGGACGCGCAGGTAAGGGTCCCACGTGGGGTACAGTCGGGCGAGGACAAAATGGCCGGGGCGCAGGTGCGGGATGAGGTCAGGCGCGTGGATACGCACCAAGAGGAGAGAGCCTAACGTGTCCTGGCCGGCCACATGGGCCACGTATTCCCTCATTCACTCGTTTCCGCGATCTCAGAGAGACGTTCGGGATCTCGGATGACAATGCGGCCGTGGATGGTGTCCACCACACCCTCCTTGCGCAGTCGGCTGAGGGTGCGGATGGCCGTTTCCACGGTTGTCCCGGCCATATCGGCCAGATCTTGGCGGGTCAGGGGGAGGTTGATGGCCCAACCTTCGTCGGTGTACTCGCCGCTGATCTTGGCCAGACGCAGGAGGATGCGGGCCAACCGTTGTTCGACCCGCTCGATGACTAGGCTCTGGACCAGGTCACTCAGGTGGCGCACCCGACGGGTGAGGTCGTAGATGACCGCGGTGGCCATGCGGGGATAGCGAGCCAACAGGTGGAGGAACTTATCCCTGGGGATGGCCACCACCTGCACACAGTCCAGCGCCTTGCCCGAGGCCGAGTAGGGCACCCCCTCGAAGACGGCCAGCTCACCCACCATATTCCCCGGTCGCATGACATCCAAGACGATGTCCCTCCCTTCCGGTGAGTGCCGCACCAAGGCGATGTGTCCTTCCAGGATGAGGTAGAGGGCAGTAGGTGGGTCCCCTTCAAAGAAGAGGAACGTGCCTTCCTCGTACCTGCGCACGTACAAGGAGGAACGGATCTCCTCCCATTCCTCCTGGGAGAGGACGGTGAAGGGCGGGATCTTGCGGGCCAGTTCGACAGACGCCGTTTGGACGCGCTTCGAGGGCATGCCTCCTCCTGGTTGTGTTCGAATCCCCGGCCTAAAACGGCCGGTAGGTCATTATACCATGACCCCTTGTCCCTCACAATTCAGATGTTAGGTATTCTATGGACCGGGTTGCTCCGTTGCGGCTGATTGACTAACATAGGCGGGCGAAGCCGGCCTCGCGCCCTTTAATCGTCAATCGTTACTCCCCGGCCCCCATCCGCGGCCGAGGTGCTACCGGGTTTTGTCCCTCAATCAGGGGGGGACGGGCGGCCTCGCGCCCCAGCCCTTCTCCACCTACTCCTTACCCCAACTGGCCTGAGAGGGTACAAATGTGCTAAAATAGGACGACAGGATGGCGAGGCACTTACTTCGGAGAGAGCTGTATTGGGTATGAAGAGGACATCAACAACGGAAGAGACGTTGCCCCGGTTGGGTGTGATCGAAGCCCTGTCCCTGGGATATCAGCGGTTACTTCACTATTGGGAAGTGATGCTCGTTCCCATTGTGCTGGACTTGTTCTTCTGGCTGGGGCCCCACCTCTCCATTCGACACGCGGTAGAGTCCTTCTTTCGCCAAGCCCCCCCAGAGGCGCTGGATCTCTTCCGCCAGATGATGGGTGGGTCTTCCCCCGCGCAAGTGGAGTGGCTGAACCCGGGCCCTAATTTGTTGGTCATGTTGACTCAGGTGCCCGGTGCCCCCACAACCATCGCGGCGCTGGGCACTTTGCCCCTTCCCCATGGGTGGCCCTTGATCATTTGGGAGACGCCTTCCCTGACCGCGGCCATCGGGATCTCCGTTCTGCTCATGCTCCTGGGCACCTTGGTGGCCGGGTTCTACATGGCTTTAGCCGCGCGGCCTGTGATGGCGGATATGGGCATGACAGGGCCCTTTCTCTCCAGAGCCCTTTGGACCGGAAGTCAGCTGGCTCTTTTGGTGATAGGGGGTCTGTTTTTGGGGTTCCTCGCGGTGGTGGGTATGGCCTTCCTCTTCACCCTGATTTACCTGGTTGTGCCGGGATGGGCGCTGGGGTTTTTGAGTGTGATCACGTTGGCCTTTACCGGGGCCATGTTCATGGCCCTGCTCTTCTTCTACTTCGTGCCGGAAAGCCTGGTCCTTCAGCGCACGCATGTGTGGACCGCGTTGGGCCAGAGTATGATGGTGGTCATCAACAACGGTTGGAGTAGCATGGCGTTCATCCTCCTTTCCGTGCTCATCATGCACGGATTTGCGTATATATGGTTGGCTCTGGCTCACTCCCTCACAGGGGCTTTGGTGAGCATTGTGGGGAACGCGTTCCTCACCGCGGGCCTGACCATTGCGAGTTTGTACTTCTTCCAGAATCGCTTGTCCATCCTTGCGCAGCTGTTTGCCCAGGCCGCGCAAAGACAGGGGGATGAGGAGGAGTGACGAGTAACGATTGACGATTAATGAGTAACGATTAAAGGGGTTGGCTGAAGGGCGAGGTCGGCCGGGATGGGCGAAGAGTCTAACGCATAACGAGTAACGAGTAAAAGGGGCGGGAGGCCATCATAGGCCGGCTGTGGCGATGCTCGGCCCATATAGAGCCCCCGGAGGGGGCTTTGCATAACGATTAACGATTGATGAGTAACGATTAAGGGGTTGGCGAAAGTTGCGGTTGGCTTGGATGGACAGAGAACCTAACGAGTGACGAGTAACGAGTAGGGCCCCACACGGCCGTTTGTGGCGATTCTCGGCCGTCCACGAACGGTAGGGGCGCACGGCCGTGCGCCCGCCTTAATCGTCAATCGTTACTCATTACTCGTTAGCCCCTGGTCCCGTCCGCCGCCAAGAGGTAGGGGCGGGTCTCAGACCCGCCCCTACAGAGGCCAGGCACAGGGTGCGGCCCCGTCCGCGGCCAAGGCACGACGAAGTTTTCAGCCGAGCTATCATTGGACGTTAGACAAAACATGGCAACTCGAAAGAGTGGGAAAGGGATAGGTCCCCCCTCTTCCCATCTCAGACAGTTTTTGGTGGGTGCCGGCCGGACGAAGCCCGGCCGGCACCCACCAAAAATTCTTCCTATGCACGGGGCGAGAACATCGGTGTCCCGCCAAAGCGCGGACCCGTCCGCCGCCGAGTTCTGGCCCTCGTGCATGCACTTTTTCGGGAGAGCCAACGATTATGTCCGTCGATCAGGTTGGGTTGTCATCAGCCCAGTAGTTCATATTTCATCAGGAGGTCAGTGAGTGGCTGAGGAAGCACGCATTCCGGAAAACGATCTGCATTACACTGCAGCGGATATCCAAGTTCTCGAAGGACTAGAAGCGGTCCGCCGACGGCCGGGCATGTACATCGGCGGCACGGACGCGCGCGCGTTGCACCACATGGTCTACGAAGTGGTGGACAACGCGGTGGACGAAGCCCTGGCCGGGTTCTGTGACCGCATCGAGATCACCATCCACCCGGACAACAGCATCACGGTGGAGGACAACGGCCGCGGCATCCCCGTGGACATCCATCCCCAGGTCAAGCGCCCCGCGCTGGAAGTGGTCATGACCCGGCTCCACGCGGGGGGCAAGTTCGGCGGCGGGGGCTACAAGGTCTCGGGCGGGCTCCACGGCGTGGGCGTGTCCGCGGTCAACGCACTCTCCGAATGGCTGGAAGTGGTGGTCAAACGGGACGGCAAGATCTGGCGGCAGCGCTACGAGCGGGGCCGCCCCGTCACCGACGTGGAAGTCATCGGCAAGATGAAGAAAGGGGAACGCACGGGCACGCGAGTCACCTTCCTGCGAGACCCGGAGATCTTCGACGTGCTCGAGTACCGGTTCGACGTGCTCGCGCAGCGCTTCCGGGAGATCGCGTTCCTGACCCGGGGCCTGCACATCAAATTCGTGGACGAGCGCCCTTCCCCGCCCAGGGAAATCAACTTCTACTTCGAAGGCGGCATTGCCACCTTCGTCCGATACCTGAACAAAACCCGCAAGCCGCTCCACGAGCCCGTGTACGTGGAAAAACAGGTGGGGGACGTCATTGTGGAAGCGGCCATCCAGTACACCGCGGAGTACGTGGAATCCGTGTACGCGTTCGCCAACACCATCAACACGCCGGACGGGGGCACCCACCTGACGGGCTTGCGTTCCGCGATCACCCGCACCCTCAACGACTACGCGCGCAAACACGGGCTCCTCAAGGACGACGAACCCAACTTCACCGGCGAGGACACCCGGGAGGGCTTGACCGCGATTGTCAGCGTCAAACTCCCGGACCCCCAGTTCGAGTCCCAGACCAAGGTGAAGTTGCTGAACGCGGAAGTGCGCAACATTGTGGAATCGGTGGTCAGCGAGACCTTTGGCGAGTGGTTGGAGACGCACCCGCGCGAGGCCAAACAGATCATCGAGAAGTGCAAGACCTCGTACCGGGCCCGGCTGGCCGCGCGCAAGGCTCGCGATCTCGTCATCCGCAAGAGCGCGCTGGAATCCATGACCCTGCCCGGCAAACTGGCCGATTGCTCGGAGCGGGACCCCTCCAAGACGGAATTGTTCATCGTGGAGGGCGACAGCGCGGGCGGCTCCGCGAAGCAGGGCCGGGACCGGCGCTTCCAGGCCATCTTGCCCTTGCGGGGCAAAATCCTCAACGTGGAAAAGGCCCGGCTGGACAAGGCCCTGAGCAACAAAGAAATCCAGGCCCTCATCACCGCGCTGGGCACGGGCATCGGCGATGATTTTGATCTCAGCAAGTTGCGGTACAACCGCATTGTCATCATGAGCGTGGACCACGCGGAGCCCACCTTTGTCCGGGACGCGCAGGGGCGCATCCGCCACGTGCGCGTGGGCGAGTTCATCGACCGGGTGATCGACGAAGAGGGCACGTTGAACGGATACGAGGTCCTGTGCTTCGACGTCCACACCGGTGACGTGCGCTTCAAGCCCATCCGCAAGGTCATCCGGCATCCCATCAGCGAGCCCCTGTACGAGATCACCACCGCGTATGGGCGGCGCATTCGGGTGACGGCATCCCACAGCGTGTTCGTGTACGAGGACGGGGAGATGCGCCTCAAGCGGGGGGACGCGGTCCGGCCGGGGGATTTGCTGGTCGCGCCGCGGCGGATGCCCCTCTTCGCTCCTCGCCCGGTGGAACACCTGGACCTCCTGGCTGAGTTCCTGGCCCGGCCGGAGAGCGCGGATGTGGACATGTACGTCCGGGGCGCCGCGGTGGAGACCCTGTTGAAGGAATACGTGCGACGGGAACACGCGGACAATCCCCAACTCACCGAACCGCGGGTAGAGATTCCCGAGGCCGTTGGGGCGTTGTTGGCCGAACGACGACGTCACCTCGGGATCAGCCAGAAAGAAATCTTGGAGGGGGTGGGCATCAAACAACCGATTACCTATTACAGTTGGGAAAAGGGAACCAGCCGTCCCACCCTCACCCACTTTCGCCGCTATGTCGCGCTGTTGGGGCTGGATGTGGATGAAGTGATGAACCAAGTCCGGGTGGTGGATTCCGCGCTGGATCGACAGTGGAAGAAGTCCTACCGCAATTCGGGATCGAACCGGGTGAAGGACTACATCGCGCTGAACCGACTGCGGGATGATGGCGAGGACGCGTTGGCCCTGTTAGGCGACGCGAACCTGGAATTGACGCCCCAGCATCACGCGTCCAAGGGCGTGCCCCGGTTCGTGCCCGTGGATGAGCGGCTCATGTTCGTGCTGGGCTTCTTCCTGGCCGACGGATCCCTCTCCCAGCGGAACGGGGTGCGTTTTGCCATCGGTCGCAACAACGAACACGTGGTTGAGGAACTGAGGGACGCGCTGGAAGGGGTCTTCGGTGTGGCCCCGCGCTACTACCCGGGCAAGAACGGTCGGGCCGGGGAGATCAAAGTGGTGAACGCGGTGGTCGCTGCCGTCTTCCGGCACATCTTCGGCTTCGACGCCGCGCGCGCTCACACCAAGCGCATCCCCGACCTGATCTTCAACGTCTCGCCTGACCTCCAACGCGCGTTCCTGCGCGGCTACTTCCTGGGCGATGGCACCGTCAGCCGTCGGGGACTCCACGTCACTACCGTGTCCGAGACCCTGGCGAGCCAACTCCTGTACCTGCTGGGCACATGGGGCGTCCTGGCCGGCCACTCGTGGCGTCAGCCATCGGAGGATGCGACGGGCCTGGTGCGGGGGAAGCCTGTCATCACCCGGCATCCCGTGCACACCATCACCATTACCGCGCGGGAAGACCTGGAGCGGCTGCGGGACGTCTGGCAGGATCATCCCAAGGCCCATCTGCTGGAGGAGAAGTTGAAGCGGCCCGCGCGGCATCGCGGCCCCCGTGCGTTCGTGGACATCGACGGGGATTTGGTGGCCCTGCCCGTGCGGGAGGTGCGCGAGGTAGCCCCGACAACGGGCATGGTGTACGACTTCTCCGTGGCCGAGGATGAGAACTTCATCTGCGGGTTGGGTGGGTTGGCGGCCCACAACACGGATGCGGACGTAGACGGAGCTCACATCCGCACGCTGCTGCTCACCTTCTTCTTCCGCTACATGCCCCAACTTATCGAGGACGGGCACTTGTACATCGCACAGCCGCCTTTGTACCTGATCAAGGCGGGGAAGCAGCACTACTACGCGTACTCCGAGGAGGAGAAGGAGAAGATCCTCAAACGGCTGGGCAACAGCAAAGTCACCATTCAGCGGTACAAAGGTCTGGGTGAGATGAACCCGGAGCAACTCTGGGAGACGACCATGAACCCGGAGAACCGCATCCTCCTGCAGGTGACCATCAACGATGCGGCCGAGGCGGATCGGACTTTCGGCATGTTGATGGGCGATCAGGTCCCGCCGCGACGGCGCTTCATCCTGACCCACGCCAAGGCCGTCCGCAACTTGGACGTGTAACACCGACGGTCATGGGGCGGAGTTGGAGCCGCCTCATGACCGCGGTGCCCTCGTTAGTCCTCCCCGACCACACGAAAGCGCCGCCGAGGCGCGCCCTCGTCCTCTTCGCCGTAGACCGGGGGCAGGTACATTCCCTGCCACATGGACTGGGGCATGCCGGGAACGACGGGCGGTGTGGCCACGATGACGGTGGGTTGTTGTTTTTGAGATGTGGGGTGTTCTTCGTAGGTGGGTGGGGGCACCTGTTGGGCCCGTTCGGCCCGTCGTATGGCCAACAGGAGGATCAGGCTGGCCGGGATGCCCGCGAGGACGCCGAAGACGACGCCCACGATGATGGCCAGCACCGATTCCGTCAGACGGGTGCCGATGATGTATGCTAGGGCCACCACGAACCCCAGACCGATAACGATGCCGAAACCGCGCATTTCTTTGCCTCCTTGGCTGATTGACTGATAACGCTCGGAGTACCTTGGCCGCGGACGGGTCCGCGCCTTGGCGGGGCGCTGACGTTCTCGCCCCGTGCCAGAAAAGAGTTTTTGGTGGGTGGCC
>JAADDB010000116.1 GCA_013154135.1 Chloroflexota bacterium | reverse complement strand
TCCTTGAAGGCGTCGATGAACCCCGCACACCGGGCATCCAAGCCCGCATGTCCTACCTGATGGTTGATGCACACGCCCTTGGTGGCACCGGCGGTGAGTAATCGCTTACCACTTTGATACCCACCCTGGTACTCGTCCATGCCGATGTACGTCAGGTAGGGGATGCCGTCCTTCTCCGGGCCCGACCCCGCGTTGTATCCAACCACGGGTATCCCCGCCTCGATGGCCCGCATGATGGGCTCCTTGAACAGCGCCGGATCCGTTATCGTCACCGCCAGCCCATCCGGGTTCGCGGCTACCGCCTGGTCAATCAACGAGGCCGTCTTCTCCAGGTCGAACTTGTCCGGCCCCAGGATGGTGAGATCCACGTTCATGGCCTTGGCCGCGTCCTTGGCCCCCTGTTCAACGGTGCACCAGAAGGAATCCCACGCGCACAAGGCGTGTTGGACCATCACGATCTTGAGCCGCTGCTCCTCGGGGGCAACGGCCTCTGTGGTCTCAGGCGCGGCCTTTGTCTCCTCCTTCTTTGGTACCGGCGTCGGAGAGGGTTGCGCCTCCTCTTTCACCTGGGTGGACTTCGTCGTCTCAGCCGGCGCTTGTGTAGGAGCTGTGGTGGGAGCACAGGCGGCGATGACAAGCGCGACCACCAAAACAAGGGCAAATAACGCGACAACGTGTTTGAGTTTCATGGCTCCTCCTCCCTGTTCATCCATATGAGCTCAAGTACTTGTTACTTAACACCGCGACGATGATGAGAAGACCTGCAAAGGCTTGAAAGACTTGAATGGGCACCTGCATCAGCACCAACCCCTGTTCCATCATCTGAATAATGAGAATGCCCACGGTAGCGCCGAGGATCGTGCCATACCCGCCGGTGAGCTGCACCCCACCGATAACGGCTGCGGCCACCGCGATGAGTTCCATCCCCGCCCCGCGCAGGGGGTCCACACTGGTCCTGTGCGCGAATTGGATGACGCTGGCCAAACCGGCGAAAAAGCCGGAGAGCACGAAGTTCGTGAGTTTCACCCGGAGTACCGGCACGCCCTGGGCGCGTGCAGCATCCGCATCGCCGCCGGTCGCGTACGTCCAGTTCCCGTAGCGGGTGCGCAGAAGGACAAAGGACATGAGGATCGCAATGGCGAGAAACCAAAGGATGGAGAGGCGAAAGGTAGCCGGCGGCGAGAAAAGACGGTTCAAAGATTCCAGGGGTGCGTTTAGTACATCGAAGAGAAAGGGACGAGGCCCTTTGTAAGTGGCAAAACGTCCATGTCCCACCGCACGAGCAATGCCGCGGTAGGCCAACATAGTCCCCAAAGTGGCGATGAAAGAGGGAATCCGGGTTCCCACCACTATAAGACCGTTCACCAGGCCGAGGAAGGCGCTGACAGCCAGGGCCAAGGTGAGCGCGAGGAGTGGGTGGATGCCCCGGTTCAGGGAGAGGGCAAACACATAGCTGGCCACCGCGAAGATAGAGCCCACGGACAAATCGAATTCCCCGGAGATCATGAGCATGGCCACTCCGATGACCACAATGCCCACAATACTCCCAAAGGTGAGGATGTTGGAAATAGCGATGGGGGTCAAGAAATGCTCGTTCACCGAGGCGAAGAAGGTGAAGATGAGGAGGAAGCTGATAAAAGCGACGGCTTCTGGATATTCGGCCAATTTACCGCGCAAGAGCACCCATGTCCGCTTCACCGGATGCCGCGGCAACGTTCGTTGTGCCATGCATGTCCCCCAACGGGTCATCCAAACCGACCGCTTTGTGGTCCAACGAAAAGATCCGACAGCACAACAAGGGGGATGTTCACCATCGGGGAGAGGGGCAATTCCCGTTGTCCTCCCCGCAATGAAGTGTAAACCGCTTTTGCACACGTGTGCAAAAGCGGTTCCAGTATACCCCACTTGATAGCTCTTGTCAAATACGGACTTTTCCGTGAGACCCCCGACACGGGGAGAGGACGTGGAGCCCTGCCCTCCAACGGGGACTTCCTCTGTCCAACTTGGTATCGAAGAAGCCCCCAGCCCCCCTTAATCGTTAATCGTTACTCCTTACTCGTTAGCCCCTGCCCCCATCACGCCTCCTCATCGAACAACACCTCGGCTTTGATATCCTCTTCCTCCTCCAAATTCCCGCCTAGGGCCGCGGCAACAACCCCCACGGAGGCCATAAAGGCCGCGTATTGGGTCAAGGGCAAATGGACCGGAGAGGGCACCCCCGCCCACTCGGTGACGACACCCTGGGGCATCAAATAGGAAACCCCCAGGGAGATGAGGTAAATCACCACCCACAAGAACAACATCCCCATGAGAATGGTGCCGAACAGCACCAGTTGAGTTCGAGCCACCTGTTCCCGTAAGCCGTGCTCCCGGGTGATTTGCCCCAAATTCTGGCCGAAAAAGAGGAGACCGGTGGCCATCAACACCGAAATCACCGCTCCCCACGCGATGAGAGAGAAGGGCAGGTGGGCCCCAATCTCCCACGCCTCTGCCGTCATGAGGAAAAAGATGGTGGATACCGCGGCAGCGGCCGTCAGCCGGCCCAAGTACAAGGGCAACTCCCAAGGCGCACAGTTCCACACATCCTCCAAAATACCTCGCGGATCCGTCAGGAACGTGCGCACGTAAAAAGTCAACCACCCGCGGTGAGGTCCCTGTTCCTCCAACCGGGCATCAGCTACCTCGCGCAGATGCCGTATAATCGCCTCGCGGGCCTCCTCCGGAAATGGTTCAATGCGCAACAACTCGGGGAAATCGGCCGGGCGTGTAGGTCCCTCCAACGTGTGTTCCACCCCCCACAGATGCCCCAACATGTGGAGAACCAATCCGCCCAACCGCTCCACAAGCGCGTCCCCGCGGCCCAAGCGAGCCGAGGACACAACGGCCACCTCCAGCGCGGTGGAGGGAATCCCAATGGTAAAAATACGATGTCGGGGATTCAACTCATTCGGCACCACAACCACAGCATAATCCCAGCGGCGGTAGATCTTCTCCTCTGCCCCTAACTCCAACAGGGGAAGAGGATCCAAAGCGCCCAAAGGCACATACACACGCCGCTCCACAAAGGGCATCTCCCATTCGAACTCGGGGAACTGCGCGCGCAACACGTCCAGCACCTGCTCGCGGGCCAGCTCGTACGCGGCCAACAACTCTTCATCCCACACGTCGGCCGCCAAAACCCAGCCAACACTAACCAACGCCATGAACACCTCCCTCCACAACAACCTTGTGACGAGTAACAGCTCTAACCAAACGGCACTTTACCACAAACTCGAGTCGGCTCCAACCTAATTGGCTTGGAAAATTCTGTCTTTCCCGTTTCCACGCCACAGAGGCCGACTGTCTTCTGGCACGGGGCGATGACGTCGATATCCCGCTGAGGTACGGCCCCGGCCGCCGCCGAGGTGCGGCTGAATCTTGTTCGCTGACCAAAGTTGTTTGTCCGAAGTCCCGGTGTTATACTAAACGCACATTTTAGGGGAGGCTAAATTATGAGCTGGCTCCTGATTCCAGCCCTGATTCTCCTGGTTGTGCTGGGACTTCGGCTCTGGGAAGAATACCGAATCCGACGGCGAGACACGCTGGAAGACGCCATCAAGTACCTGTACGACTGTGAGGAACAAAATCGCCACGCGACCCCGGAAGCGTTGGCGGGCCGGTTAGGCCTTTCCACCCGCGCGACCCATCGCTTGCTGCGACGCATGGCCCAGCGTGGGCTCATCCGGTTCTGCGGTACGCGGGTCTGTCTCACCCCCGCGGGAAAGGCCCTGGGCCTGCAACTGCTGCGGGCCCATCGCCTGTGGGAACGCTACCTCTCCGATTTCACCGATGTCCCCCTTGCCGAAATCCACCGCTTAGCCGACAAACGGGAGCATCACCTGACTCCGGAGGAAATCCAGGCCCTGGAAGCCACCCTCGGATATCCCCGGCAGGACCCCCATGGGGATCCCATCCCCACGGAAAAAGGGGAAACCCGAGCTGAAGTGGGCGTTCCCCTGACCGATTGGCCGGTGGGGAAGCCCGCCCGCATCGTCCACGTGGAGGACGAACCCGAAGACCTCTTCGCCCAGGCTCTGGCGGAGGGGCTCCTCCCGGGGGTGGATGTGGTCATCGTCGAAGCACGACCGGAAGGCCTGCACCTGAAAGTGGACGGCAACGACGTGTGGATCGCGTCCATTATCGCGGCCCAAGTACACGTCATCCCCGCACCCCAGCAGGTAGAAGAGGAGCATCCCCCCATGAGCTTGGCCGACCTCACTTTGGGGGAAAAGGCGCGCGTTCTGGGTATCGCCAAGGATGTCCGGGGGCTCCTCCGGCGACGGCTCCTGGATCTGGGCTTTACCCGCGGCGCGGTCGTTCAGGAAGTCTTGGAAAGTGCGTTCGGCCACGGGGACCCCAAAGCCTACCGAGTGCGTGGCACCCTCATCGCGCTGCGACGGGAGCAGGCCGCGCGCATCTACGCGGAACCTGTCGAGGACAACGAGGAGTGACCATGGCGAGAGCGTGCAAGAACTGTCCCCTGTACGTCCAACAACTGGGCATTGACCTGAGCGATTGGGATTACTTGGTGGCATTAGCGGGCAACCCCAACACCGGCAAAAGCACCCTGTTCAACCGGCTCACCGGGCTAAAACAACATGTGGGCAACTGGCCGGGCAAAACCGTCTCCCGCGCAGAAGGGGGATTTGAGTTCAACGGCAAGCGGTACAAGCTTGTCGATCTCCCGGGCACCTACTCCCTCCTCTCCGCGTCTGTCGAAGAGGAGATCGCGCGGGACTTCATCCTCTTCGGCAACCCCGACGCGGTCATCGTGGTCATGGACGCGACGGCCATCGAGCGCAATCTCAATTTGACCCTCCAAATCCTGGAGATCACGGACCGCGTTGTCATCGCGCTCAACCTGATGGACGAAGCCCGGCGCAAGGGGATTCACGTGGACCACCGAAGGCTCGCACGGGAGCTGGGCGTTCCTGTGGTGCCCATCGTGGCCCGAACCGGTGAAGGCCTTGGGTACTTGATGCAGGCCTTGGAAGATGTAATAGAAGGCCGGGTGCGCACCCACCCCCGGCGGATCCCCCTGGACCCCGCGTTGGAACACGCGGTCGCCGAATTGGTGCCCCTCATTGAGGAGGCCTTCCCCGGCGTGCGCAACGCCCGTTGGATCGCGATTCGCCTCCTGGACGGCGATCCCTCCATCGAGCGGGCAGTGAAAACCGGCGAACTGAAACGCCTGATTTCCGGAGAACTCCCCGGGGATTTCCTGGAAGCTGTAGGCGAGCAGACGTCCACGGAATCGGGGGAAGAATACCCGCCGGGTGTCCTCATCCTGCAAAAGGCCGACCTGTTACGCATGGCCCTGGAGGAAGATTTTCGGGACAAGCTGGTGGAGGACATTTACAACGAAGCCGCGCGCATCGCCCGCCTGGTGGTGCGCATTGAAAACCCCGAAGCCCTTACCTGGGATGAACGCATCGACCGCATTGTCACCCACCCGGTGTGGGGACTCCCCATCATGCTCTTGGGATTGGCCTTGGCCTTTTGGGTCACTGTGGTGGGCGCCAATTACCCTTCCGAGCTCTTGGCCACGGTTCTCTTCGCGGTGGAAAACATCGGCAGTCGCATTTTCGACGCGTTGGGCATGCCCTGGTGGATCACCGGATTTCTGTGGCATGGGGTATATAGAGGACTGGCCTGGGTTGTCAGTGTCATGTTGCCCCCCATGGCCATCTTCTTCCCCATTTTCACTACGTTGGAAGACTTGGGCTACCTTCCCCGCGTGGCCTTCAACATGGACTGGTTGTTCAAGCGGGTGGGGGCGCACGGCAAGCAGGCCTTGACCATGACCATGGGGTTTGGGTGTAACGCGGCGGGAGTCATTGCCACTCGCATCATCGAATCACCCCGGGAACGCCTGATTGCCATCCTCACCAACAACTTCGTGCCCTGTAACGGCCGGTGGCCGACCCTGATCATGCTGGGAACCGTGTTCGTCGCGTCCGCATTCCCCCCCGGATTTGCCGCGTTCGCGGCCGCGGGCTCCATCGTGGGAGCGGTTCTGGTCGGCATCCTGTTCACGTTTATCGTCTCCTGGCTCCTCTCCCACACCCTGCTCAAGGGCGAACCCAGCGCGTTCACGTTGGAACTCCCCCCCTATCGGCGGCCGGACTTCAAGCGCATCCTCTATACGTCCTTCATTGACCGCACCATCTTCGTCCTCTGGCGAGCCCTTTACATGGCTGCACCTGCAGGGGGGCTCATCTGGATCCTGGCGAATGTCCACATCCACGGACGCAGCCTGGTACACATCATCGCGTCCTTCCTGGACCCCTTCGGGCGGCTGTTTGGGTTGGATGGTGTTATCATCCTTTCCTACATCGTGGCCATTCCGGCCAACGAGATCGTGGTGCCCACCATGATCATGGCCTATTCGGGGGCCAGTACGGTGATGGAGTTGGAGAACCTCCACGCGCTCAAGGAACTTCTGGTGGGACAAGCGGGCTGGACCCTGTTGACCGCGATTTCGCTCATGCTCTTCGCGGTGCTACACAACCCTTGTTCTACCACGATTCTCACCATATGGAAGGAAACGGGAAGCAAGAAGTGGACGCTGGTGGGAGCGCTCATGCCCTTGGGGATTGCCTTTTTGGTCACCTTCCTGGTGGCCCAGACGTGGCATCTGCTGGGACTTCCCCTTACCCCATGAACGCGGCGGGGCGAGAACCGGGTCCGCACCTCGGCAGTCCCCTCACGTTCTCGCCCCGTGCCAGAAGAGTGTTTTGGTGGGCTCGGAAGTGTGAGGACAGGAAGAACACCACCTTTCCAGGCCGTCACGTTTTCTCCAAAATCCGGATCAGGACATCTACAAAGGAACATGTAGAAGTAGCGCGAGTAGAGGAAATCGTCTATAATAGGAATCAACGCACGGATTACAACCGTGCCCAGGAGTGGACGGAACGCCAGTGAATGACGTGTCCGCAATGGTACCATTCCACATAACATATTCAACGCTTAAGGAGATAGCGCAATGACCCAACGTGTTGCCACGATTGACGGGAACGAAGCTGTCGCCCGTACGGCCTATCGAATCAATGAGGTCATCGCCATTTACCCGATTACGCCCTCTTCGCCCATGGGCGAGTGGGCAGATGCGTGGGCAGCGCAGAAGAAGCCCAACATCTGGGGAACTGTGCCTCTGGTCGTAGAAATGCAGTCAGAAGGGGGAGCAGCGGGGGCAGTGCACGGAGCCCTGCAGACCGGCTCCTTGACAACGACGTTCACAGCCAGCCAAGGGCTGCTCCTCATGATCCCGAACATGTTCAAAATCGCCGGGGAGCTGACCAGCACCGTTTTCCACATTGCCACCCGTACGGTCGCTACCCATGCGCTTTCCATTTTCTGCGATCACAGCGACATCATGGCGGCCCGTTCGACGGGCTGGGCCATCCTCATGTCCAACTCGGTGCAGGAAGCCCACGACTTCGCGCTCATCGCACAGGCGGCCACCCTCAAAGCCCGGGTGCCCTTCATCCACGCGTTCGACGGCTTCCGCACCTCCCACGAGATCAACAAAATCGAACTGCTGCCCGACGAGGTCCTGCAGGCCATGATTGACCCCGAGCTCGTCCGGGCGCACCGGGAACGGGCCCTCTCGCCAGACCACCCCTTTATCCGGGGCACCGCGCACAACCCGGACACCTTCTTCCAGGCACGGGAACGGGTTAACCCCTATTACCTGGCCACCCCGGATATCGTCCAGGAGACGATGGACCAGTTCGCGAAACTCACCGGACGCCGGTACAACTTGTTTGACTACACCGGCGCGCCGGACGCGGAGCGGGTCATCGTCATCATGGGGTCCGGTGCGGAGACGGTGGAGGAAACGGTTAAGTACCTGGTGGACCGGGGAGAAAAGGTCGGCGTTATCAAGGTCCGCCTTTACCGGCCCTTCTCCGTGGACCACTTGATGAAGGTGATTCCCGCGACTACCAAGGTCATCGCGGTCATGGACCGCACCAAGGAACCCGGTGCCGCGGGCGAACCCATGTACCAGGATATGATCACCGCACTGCACGAGGGCATGGGCCGGGGCATCGCGCCCTTCGATACCATGCCCCTGGTCATCGGCGGTCGCTACGGCCTTTCCTCCAAGGAATTCAACCCCGCCATGGTCAAGGGGATCTTCGACGAAATGGCGAAGGAACGGCCGAAGAACCACTTCACCGTGGGCATCATCGACGACGTGACCTACACCAACCTGGACTACGATCCCGACTTCTCCATTGAACCGGACGACGTCACCCGCGCGGTGTTCTGGGGTCTCGGTTCCGACGGGACGGTCAGCGCGAACAAGAATTCCATCAAGATCATCGGCGAAGAAACACCTTACTACGCGCAAGGTTACTTTGTCTACGACTCCAAGAAGGCCGGGGCCCGCACCACGTCCCACTTGCGATTTGGCCCGCGGCCTATCCACGCACCCTACCTCATCCAGAAGGCCAACTTCGTGGCCGTCCACCAGTTCAACTTCCTGGACCGCTACGATGTGATTCTCGATATGGCCGAACCCGGCGCGACCTTCCTCCTCAACGCGCCGTATGGCCCAGATGAGGTGTGGGACCAACTGCCAAGGGAAGTCCAACAGCAGATCATCGACAAGCAGCTGAAGTTCTACGTCATCGATGCGTATGACCTGGCCAAGGAGGTAGGCCTGGGCGCCCGCATCAACACCATCATGCAGACGTGCTTCTTCGCGATCAGCGGCATCCTGCCCAAGGACGAGGCCATCGCCCGCATCAAGGATGCCATCCGCAAGACGTACGGCAAGAAGGGCGAAGAAGTGGTCCGGCAGAACTTCGCGGCCGTGGACGCGGCCCTGGAGAACCTGCACGAGGTCAAGTACCCGAACAAGGTCACCTCCACCCGCACCCGACCGCCGGTGGTGCCGCCCGAGGCGCCCGAATTCGTCCAGAAGGTGACCGCGCCCATGATCGCGCTCCACGGCGACGAGTTGCCCGTGAGTGCCATGCCCGCGGACGGCACCTGGCCCAGCGGCACGACCAAGTGGGAGAAGCGCAACATCTCCCTGGACATCCCCATCTGGGAGCCTGACCTGTGTATCCAGTGCGGTAAGTGCGTCCTGGTCTGCCCCCACGCGGTCATCCGGGCCAAGATCGTGGACGAGGAGGCCCTGGCCGACGCGCCGCCCTCCTTCAAGTACATGGACGCACGGTTCTTCAAGGAATATCGAGGCACTAACAAGAAGTACACGATCCAGGTGTCCGCGGAGGACTGCACAGGCTGTCAGCTCTGTGTGGAAGTCTGCCCGGCCAAGGACAAGAAGGACCCCAGCCGCAAGGCCCTGAACATGGGTCCCAAGCTCCCCATCCTGGAGCAGGAGAAGGAGAACTGGGCTTTCTTCCTCCAACTGCCCGACCTACCGCGGCACGATGGGCTCAAGTTCAACTCGGTCAAGAACGTCCAGTTCCTAGAACCCTTGTTCGAATTCTCCGGTGCGTGCCCCGGCTGTGGCGAGACGCCGTACTTGAAGCTGATGAGTCAGCTCTTTGGCGACCGGGCCATCGTGGCCAACGCGACGGGGTGCTCCAGCATTTACGGTGGTAACTTGCCCACCACGCCCTGGACGTACAACAAGGATGGAAGGGGCCCGGCCTGGAGCAACTCCCTGTTCGAGGACAACGCGGAGTTCGGCCTGGGCATGCGCCTGACCATCGACAAGCAGTCCGCGTATGCCCGGGAGTTGGTGAACGAACTGCGCGACCTCATCGGCGATGACTTGGCCGACGCCCTCCTCAACGCGGACCAATCAGACGAGGCCGGCATCGACGCCCAACGGGAACGGGTAGCCGAGTTGAAGAAGCGCTTGGCCAATGTGGATAACCCACGAGCCAAGGATCTCCTGGCAGTTGCGGACATGCTGGTCAAGAAGAGTGTCTGGATCGTGGGTGGTGACGGCTGGGCTTACGACATCGGCTACGGCGGCCTGGACCACGTGTTGGCCAGCGGTCGCAACGTGAACATCCTGGTCATGGACACGGAGGTCTACTCCAACACGGGTGGTCAGGCGTCCAAGGCGACGCCGTTGGGTGCGGTGGCCAAGTTCGCGATGGGCGGTAAGCCGTTGCCCAAGAAGGACCTGGGCATGATGGCTATGATGTACGGCAACGTGTACGTCGCCCAGGTGGCCATGGGGGCGAACGACGCGCAGACCCTCAAGGCCTTCCTGGAGGCGGAATCCTACGACGGACCGTCCATCATCATCGCGTACAGCCACTGCATCGAGCACGGCATCCTCATGGAGAAGGGGATGGAACAGCAGAAATTGGCCGTGGAATCCGGCTACTGGCCCCTCTACCGCTTTGACCCGCGGCGGGCCAAGGAGGGGAAGAACCCCTTCCAGTTGGATTCCAAGGCTCCCAAGATCCCCTTGATGAAGTACATGGAGAACGAAGCCCGCTACCGGATGCTTCGCCGCACCAATCCAGAGCACTTTGAGGAGCTCATGGAGAAGGCGCAGCAAGTGGTGAAGGAACGCTGGCAGCGGTACGAGCGCATGGCCTACCTCTGGGAGCCGTTGAAGGAAGAGGAATAAGGCCATAGGGGGCTTTTATAACCCCAGAAAGCTTCAAGGGCGGTGGGAAGAGTACACCCACCGCCCTTTTTCTTTGGCGTATGGGGAAGAGTAACGATTGACGATTGGAGAGTAACGATTGACGATTAATGAGTAACGATTAAGGGGGTTGGCTGAAGGGAGAGGTTGGCCGGGATGGGCGAAGAGCCTAACGCATAACGAGTAACGAGTAAGAGGGGCGGGAGCGCCCATCTCGGCTCGTTTGTGGCGATGCGCGGCCGGTCATGCGTCCATATAGAGCCCCCGAAGGGGGCTTCCCAAATTTAGCCCGGGGGTTCAGCCCCGGACAACCGGGCATGACCCCACATTACCGTTCACAAACTGTAGGGGCACACGGCCGTGCGCCCTGTTGATTTTTCCCTGGCAAACTGTTTTTGGTG
>JAADDB010000274.1 GCA_013154135.1 Chloroflexota bacterium | reverse complement strand
GTAGGCTTGACATGGGGACAATCCGTGCACCCGCTTTAATCGTCAATCGTTACTCATTACTCGTTCAACGGGCATGACCACACATCGCCGTTCACGAACGGTAGGGACGGATCTGAGACCCGCCCCTACCGTGGCCAGGCACAGGGCGTGGGCCCGTCCGCGCCCAAGGGGCCAGGGGCGCATTCTATCCCGTGAGCTTTGAGTTGACTTTTCTCTTGGCGCACTGTTTTTGGTGGGTGGCCGGCGGGCTTCGCCCGGCCAGCACCCACCGAAAACTCTTTCTATGCACGGGGCGAGAACGCCGGCACCCCACCAAGGCTCGGACCCGTCCGCCGCCGAGAGTAGGGCCGCACGGCCGTGCGCCCCAGAGGGCAGCCGGATGAATCCTCCTGCTGAACAGGTGCCGGCCGCTAGGCCCTCACCCCCTCGCGGATCGGCGGGTGAAGGACGTTGTCGCAAGGACTCCTCTCCCAACATTGGGCGAGGGGGGACGCAGGGGTAGGCTTGACATGGGGACAATCCGTGCACCCGCTTTAATCGTCAATCGTTACTCATTACTCGTTCAACGGGCATGACCACACATCGAAGAGGCAGGACGGACGAGGGGTGGGCGTTTTTTCGATAGGACCTGGAGATGAGGTATAATCCACCGGTATGATCCTGACCTGCTGGACTCTACAACGAAGGTGGTACAAAGGGAATGGCATCTCGGAAGAACCAAAAGAAAAAGGGCAAGGCGACCAAAGCCAAAGGAACAAAGAGGAAGAAGCGTCGCAGTAGCAAGCGAGCACAGAAGCGCCAAATACAATGGCCTGACATGTCCTGGCTCCTGCACCCGGTGCTGTGGGCTGTCCTCCTCTTCTTGTTTGCAGCCCTCACATTGGGCACCCTGGTCGCGCCGGACCAAGGCACCCTCCTCGTCTGGTGGCGGACGCACCTTCGCCAGGTGGTAGGCAATGCCATCTACCTTGTTCCCTTTGCCGCGGCCGCGGCCGCCTGGTGGCTGATCCGCTACCACAGCGAGGAAGAAGAAGCCTCGCCCTTCACCTATCCCCTATGGGTACGCCTCACAGGCCTGGGACTTATCCTCCTGACAACAGCGGGCTTCCTCCACTTCCTCGCCTTTCCCCCTGACGGGGAGGCGCTGGCCCAACAAGGAAGAGGGGGAGGCCACCTCGGCTGGACTGTGACCGACCTCCTGGTGCGCAACCTGGGCCCTTGGTTCGTCATCCCCATCCTGGGCGTCTTCCTCTTCCTGGGGGCGGTCCTGGCCCTGGACATCACCCCGGCCGAAGTTGTCATGGGCGTGCGACGCCTTCTCGGAAAGAGCACCCGCGTCCCCACGGCCGGAGAAGAATGGGAAAGCATCCCCACCATCGAGATGGTCGAACCCTCCGAACCCTGGTGGAAACGCCTGTGGCAACGGATCCGACCGGAGAGGAAAGAGGAGGAACCCCTGCCCACGCGCATTGTGGGGCAGGAACCGGAAACTCCGCCTCCGCCTCCACCCGTAAGCGCCTATACCCCTGTGGACGAGATCTCTCCCGAGCCGGTCATCAACACCGCACCGGCCAGACCCACCCCGTCCGAAGCCACGACCCTCTCACCGGCTGCCCCGCCGCCCCCACCTTCCCTCAGCGCGGACGTGGGCGACAAAGGCTGGCAACTTCCTGACATCCGCGAGATCTTCGAGGACGTGGATGAAGGGGACATCAGCGAAGAAGAAATCCGACAGAGGAGTCGCATTATCGAAGAAACCTTGGCCGCGTTTGGCGTGCCTGTGCGGGTTGTGGAAGTCAACCGGGGTCCCACCGTCACCCAATTCGGCATTCAACCCGGCTACATTGAGCGGGTGGACCGGAAAACAGGAACCATTCGCCGGGAAAAAGTCAAAGTCTCCCGGATCCTCTCCCTGCAAAACGACCTCGCCCTCGCCCTAGCCGCGGCCCCCATCCGCATTGAAGCGCCTGTGCCGGGCAAGCCGGTGGTGGGCATCGAAGTGCCCAACAAACGGACAGCCATCGTCACCTTGCGCAGCGTGCTGGAATCGGACGTCTGGCGCACCTTCAAGGGGCGCTTGAAGATTGCTCTGGGCCGGGACGTGGCCGGCCGGCCCGTGGTAGCGGACCTGGCCCGCATGCCCCACCTCCTCATTGCAGGAGCCACCGGGTCCGGCAAATCCGTCTGCATCAACGCGATCATCGCCTCCCTCATGGCCACCCACACCCCTGACGAAGTGCGCTTCATCCTGGTGGACCCCAAACGGGTGGAACTCACCGCGTACGAAGGGGTTCCCCACCTCATCGGCAACGTCATCACCGACGTGGAAACCGTGGTCAGCGTCCTCCAGTGGGCCGTGCGGGAGATGGAACGGCGGTACGAACTCTTTGCCCGGGAAAAAGTGCGAGACATCGTGCGGTACAACAAGAAGATGGAAGCCCAAAACGGGGACCGGCTCTCCTACATCATCATCGTCGTGGACGAGCTGGCCGACCTCATGCTCTCCGCGCCGGATGAGGTGGAACACGCGGTCGTGCGCCTGGCCCAAATGGCGCGGGCCACGGGCATCCACCTGGTCCTAGCCACCCAGCGCCCCAGCGTGGACGTGGTGACCGGGCTTATCAAGGCCAACTTCCCCGCTCGCATCGCGTTCGCGGTCACCTCCCAAGTGGACTCACGCGTGATCCTGGACAGCCCGGGTGCGGAACAACTCCTGGGGCAAGGGGACATGCTCTTCCTCCCGCCCGATTCCAGCAAACTGGCCCGCCTGCAGGGGGTCTACGTCTCCGACCGGGAAATCCAGCGGCTGGTGGACTTCTGGAAACGGCAACGTCGGGCGTTGGAACAAGCGGCCGGCGAGGAAGAGGATGTCATCGACGCGGAAGTGATCTCCTCTACCGTGGGGGAGGAGGAGAAGGAAGAGGAATGGGAACAGGCGCCCCTGTGGGATGAACTGTTGGGCGATCTGAAAAAGCAGAACCCGGATCGCGACCCCCTCTTCGACGAGGCTGTGCGGGTTGTGCGGGAGGCAAACCGAGCGTCCATCTCCCTGCTCCAGCGGAGACTGCGCATTGGCTACTCCCGCGCGGGGCGTCTCATTGACCAGCTGGAGGAAGCGGGCATCGTCGGGCCAGATCCCGGCGGGGGACGTTCACGCGTGGTTTACCCGCCGGAAGAGGCTTCCCCGGAGGACGGCTGAACCAGCACGCGCGCCTGGGTCAGCCGTCGAATGCCCCAAACGAGCATGCTGATACCCACACCCAGGAGGGTGGTGAGCAAGAACGCCCAGAAGAAGTGTGCCGCAGCGCCGGTCAACTGGGCGTACATCTGGCCCGGCCAATCGGCCGCGTAGCCCGTGGGCACCCACAGACCACTCACCCCCTGGCCCTTCACGCCCTGGTACACCCCCCGCCCGATCGCGTTCCAGCCCAGGCCGTACATTCCGTCCGCGAAGAGGCCCACGGCCAGCGGCCCGGCCCATCCTCCCACGAGGGCAGCCGTCACCACGCCGGCCGGGTCATCCAGCCGAAGCTTTTCCCGCACCACGTAGAGGAGCAATGGGGTGAGAAAACCGACGGTCAGGGCCACGCCCAACGTGGCCCAAGGGGGGAGGAAGGGCAATCCGGCCAGCGAACTCACCCACCCCGCGAACGCTCCGGCCAGGGGGAAGTGGGGATGATGTTCCCCGCGCACGAACCAGATGTACAGCGCGGGCAGAAACGCACCCCCGGCCACCCCCAGGAGTCCGTTCACCAGCACCCGGTGGAGGGGCACCTGGGCCACATCGTACAGTGGGTTGTTCAAAGCCCAACCCACCGTGCCGATCGCGAGGAAGAGCATGGCCATCGCC
Organism: Chloroflexota bacterium; assembly: GCA_013154135.1. GTDB lineage: Bacteria > Chloroflexota > Anaerolineae > JAADDB01 > JAADDB01 > JAADDB01. The sequence goes on along the minus strand of JAADDB010000274.1, from coordinate 7,213 downwards.
GCGAGGAGCGCGTCGGTCACCCGAGGCGGTTCGCCGGCATCCTCGGGCAGGGGACGCAAGCGAAAGGCCAGCAACAGGGCCAGGCCCATCCCCCCGCCGACCAGGCCCACCAGGCCACTGCCTCCCACATCCACATACCCATGGCCCCAGCCCAACGTCGCTCCCAGCCGGGCCAGCCAGCCCCCGCCGTGGACCCAATTCCCCGCGACGGGTACCACGATCCCCGCGGCCACCAGCGCGACCACCAGGGGCACAGGGGAAGGTGCTCGATTTCGCAACACCAGGAGGGGGATGAACACTGCGGTCAGCACCCAGGGTACATGTCCCACGAAGAGGGCCACAGCCTCGGGAGAACCGGCGCCTCCCCGGAGGAACCACCCCGCGAAACCGGCCATGCCCCAATAGGGCCCCCACTGCTCGGGCAGCGCGGACCATTCCCACACCAGCTGGGAGAACCCGTGCCGGGCATCCAACAATCCAACCCCGCCGAACTCAAAGGCAAAGCCCACGGCCGCGTACGCGGCCACGGTCAAGCCCACTGCTAAGGGGATGAGAAGGGCCGCGCGCGCGCGTTCCTTGTCCGTCAGCCCCGAAGCCACCCACAGGATCACGGCCAAAGGAATGAACAAGGCCAATCCTCCTCCCAGGTAGGACCAGAGCAACGCTTGAGGAGGTGTTTCCTGAACGCTGGGGGAAGCCCACACGGGCCGGGTCCACAACACCCATCCCCCCACTGCCAGCACGAGCCAGAACAACGAGCGGGAAAAACGCATCAGCCCTTCTTCTCCTTTCCTGCTGATTGAGCAATTTGGTGGTTGGACCTGCCAACCACCAAAAACCCCTTCGGACACGGGGCGAGAACATGGGCGCCACGCGGAAGCGCGGACCCATCCGCCGCCCGGGTACTACCGAATTTTGTCGGTCAATCAGCCATCAGCCTTTTCTGACGAGGCCAGGCGACGCGCGATGACCTCCCGGGCTTTGCGCAGGAGCTCCTGTTCGTCCTTGTACGCCACCATTTGCACCGCCTCTTCCAGGTCAAACCACCGCGCGTCATCGACCTCCCATCCGTGATCCTTGGGGTCGCCGGACACATATTCCATGAGAAAGAAATGCACCCGTTTGTGAATGAGAAGGGAGCCTTCAGCCCCTTTCCACCGGAACCAGTATTCAATGGTGTCCAAGGGTTCGACCACGCGGGCCGTGACCCCTGTTTCCTCGCGCACCTCCCGCACGGCCGCTTCCTCCGCGGACTCTCCCGGTTCCACATGGCCCTTGGGCAAGCTCCAACGGGCTCCGCCGTGGGTGGCGATGAGGAGCACTTCCCAGCCATCTCCTTTGGGGCGCACCACCACCCCGCCCGCGGAAATCTCATCCCGGACCATGTTCTTGAGCATGCGGCGACGTTTACGTGCTGAACGGGTGCCCACGTTACCTGTTCTCCAACCGATAACCGTGCCCTCGCACGGTGACCACGTACATGTGGTCGGGGTCGTATTCTGCCAGTCGTTCCCGAAGACGGCGGACCAGCGCGTCCAACGCCTGCTCGGTCACCCCTTCGGACGCGTCCTCGGCCCACACGTGTTGTACAATCTCCTCTCTGCTCACCACGCCTCCTTGAGCCCGCCACAGGAGGGCCAAAAGCCGAAATTGGGACGGGGAGAGGGGTGGCATCACCTCCCGGCCGTTGACGAACACGCGGCGTCCCCCCTCATCTACCCGAAGCCCCCTTTCCACCTCTGTCACGCTTTCATCCAAGTTCAAGGGAGCGGTGGCGCCGCTGCCCACAAAGGCCAACTTGAAGCGCAACGCGATCTGTATCTCGTCTCCATCCTCCAGCGCGCGCACCCCGCGCAAAGGTTGACCGTTCACCCACGTCCCGTTCTTCGAACGCAAGTCCTCGATGTAATACGTATCCCCTTTTCGGAAAATGCGGGCATGGTGGCGGGAGACTTGCCGATCGGGCAGGACGATATCACAGTCTGGGAGGCGACCGATGAGCATTTCCGGCTTGTCCAGACGCCAACGTTGGCTACCCTGGCCCCCTCGTTGTAAAATGAGCATGGCCACTTCATCTTCGGCCACATGCCGGTCTGCATCGGACGTCATGACACCTTCTCCCAGAGAGTCGTTCAAATGCCGCAGGAGAGCAAACCACAACGGACGCGCATTGTTTTAGCCCAACCTCTGTCACCGGGTACTATTTTACGTGAACGCTATCGAATTGTCGAGCTCATCGGGCAGGGGGGAATGGGCGCGGTCTACAAGGCCGAAGACCTGCGCTTGGAAGGCCGTTGGTGCGCGGTCAAGGAAGTCCTGCCGGAAATGTACGGGTTCACCGAGGTCACCGAAGAGATCCACGCCCAGTTCTACCAGGAAGCTCGGGTCTTGGCCCGGCTGGACCACCCGAACCTGCCCAAGGTCTCGGACTTCTTCGCGGAGGAGGGACGGGAATACTTGGTCATGGATTTCATCCCGGGGATGGACCTGGAAAGTCTTCTCCTGGAAAAGCGGCAGGCCGGTGAGTTCTTGGAAGAACGCCAGGTCCTCATCTGGGCCGACCAGATTTGTGATGCCCTGGAATACCTCCACGGCCAGGATCCGCCCGTGCTGCACAGGGACATCAAGCCCGCGAATATCAAAGTGACCCCTGAAGGCCGCATCAAGCTGGTGGATTTTGGCCTGGTGAAGGTGTTGACCCCGGACGACAGCCGGACCATCACTGTGGTCCAAGGTCGAGGGACCGCCGCGTACACGCCTTTGGAGCAGTACGGGGGGGACACGGATCACACGGACCCACGGAGTGACATTTACGCGTTGGGCGCCACCCTCTACCACCTCCTCACCGGCGTGCCCCCCGCGGACGCGAAGGAGCGCTTTCTCCACCCGGGGAGTTTGCGGCCCATCCGGGAGATCAACCCCCACGTGTCGAGCCGCACGGAACAGGCCATTGCCTGGGCCATGGCCATGCACCCCGGAGATCGTCCTCCTACTGTGCGCGCGTTCCGCCGCGCCCTCCTGGGCACCGATTCCCTCCAGCGGGATTATCCTGCGCTGGTCCTTTCCCGCACCAGCTGGCAGGATGCGCTGTACGCGAACCGGTGGATGCTGACGGCCGTTCTCCTCCTCCTCATCCTGGCCGTGATGATGACTATTTTCTCTCCGACCTTCACCCATTTGGTGAAGTGAAGAGTAACGATTGACGATTAACGATTAAGGGGGGGATCGGCCGAAGGATGGGGTTGGCTTGGATGGGCGAAGGTTGTAACGAGGGACGAGTAACGATTGACGATTAAGGGAGATTGGGTAAAGGAAGGGGGCATGTGGGCCCGACGCCTTTCGCGGACCCGTCCGCCATCCAGGGGCGAACGGGTCTTGGCCATCGATCGGGCCCATTATCCGAGGATGAGCCGGGCAGTCTGAAGGTAGATGAAAAGCCCCGTCGCGTCCACCAATGTGCTCATGAAGGGACCGGACACGACCGCGGGGTCAATGCCCAAACGACTCATGATAAGGGGCATGACCGCGCCCACCGATGTGGCCCACAAGATCAGCAGGATCAACGCGGTGGCCACCGCCTCAGCAACGGGGAAAGGCGTCCCCCATGTGAGGGCCCGGAGCACACCCACCAGGGCCATGACCAACCCCAGGAGAAGGCCGACCCGCATTTCGTGCCACAACACGCTCAACGCGTCCCGCAAATCCACCTCCCCAATAGCCAGGGCCCGGATGATGGTGGCCGTGGTCTGGGAACCCGCGTTGCCCCCTGTGCCGATGAGAAGGGGGATGAAGTAGGTCAACTCAATATGACGGGACAGATCCCCCTGGAAGAGCTTCATCACCGTGCCCGTCAGGCTGGCAGTGACAAAGAGGAGGAGAAGCCAGCCCACCCGCTTGCGCATGACCTCAAAGGGGGACGTGTCCAGGTAGGGCTTGTCCAGGGGCTCAGACCCACCCAAGCGCTGGATGTCCTCAGTGGCCTCTTCCTCCAACACATCCAAAATATCGTCGGACGTGATGATGCCCACCAGGCGCCCGTCCTCATCCACCACCGGGAGGGAGAGGAGGTCATAGTGGGCGAAGACCGCGGCCGCCTCCTCCCGGTCCACATCCGAGCGCACGCTGATCACATCCCGGTCCATGACATCGCCGATGAGTTCGTAGGGTTCTGCTCGGATGAGGTCGTACAGGCTGACCACGCCCACAAGACGGCCGTACTGGTCCACCACGTAGATGTAGAAAATGTTGTCCGGGTCCGCGGAGGGGGCGAGTTGGCGCACAGCTTCCAGCGCGTCGGCCACGGTCATGCGCCGGCGCAACGCGAGGAATTCGGTGGTCATGAGCCCCCCGGCGCTTTCGTCCGGGTGGCGTAGGAGCGGGCGGACTTCGTCGGGGTCTTCCAGTTCCGCGAGGATGCGCTGCCGGCGTTCTTCAGGCATCTCCCGCAGGAGGTCCGCGGCTTCGTCGGGTTCCATCTCATCGACGATCGCGGTGAGCATGTCATCGGGGAGCTCTTCCGCGAGTTCCGCGGCCTCTTCCTCGTGAAGTTCCTCCAGCACGTCCGCGGAGACACCGGGGTCCATGTGCTGGAGGAGAAGAGTCTGTTCGTCCTCGTCCAGCTCCTCGAAGATTTCCGCCACGTCGGCCGGGTGAAGGCCCTCCAAGAGCATGGCCGCTTCTTCGTATCGCTCCTCGCTCAGGAGGGAACGGACCCGGTCGACCAGCATGTCCAAAAGAATAGCCCGCTCCTTCATTGACCACCTCCGCCTGCAGCCGGCGGACAAGGAGCGGGCTCCCCTTACCGGGTCATGCCTCCCCCCAGGGAGGCGCGTGGGAGAGGCCGGACCCCTCCTTGCCCTCCGGCCGGATTGGGTTCACACGCCCGCGTGCCCTTTGGTACGCGGAGCTCCACAGCCCCTGCCGGGCACGCAGGACGGATATGTGCTTGTCCTGCAAAGTTGACGAATACCTGCTACTGAGAGGATCTCCGTTCTTGTCCATCGCTCGGTCCGTCACATCCTCAATCGTATCCACAGCACTGGAACGCATGACGGGAGAAGAGTGATACCCTGAGCCTCTATGTCGTGGTCCCCCAGGGTTATACCTCCAAAGGTGCTCGCAAGCTAATGCGCCGGATCTTTTCGATGATGCGCTGGCGTTCGGCCTCATCCTGCGCCTGTGCGAGCTTCGCGCGCAGTTTGCGGAGTTTCATACGCCGCACTCGACGCCGTCGGATCTCTTTTTGCCGCTCAATAGCCATCAGCTACCTCCTACATGTGTTGGGAATTCTCTGTCCCGATGGGCTACGGGATCTCGTCCCCGTATTGTACCTTACTCACCCGGTGAAGTTCCAAATTCACCGGGCTCTTCGGGCGAACGCTCCACAGGCTCTTCAATGACCCGAATGGGCGGGTCTTCGGCACTCTCCTGGTCCTCTTTCTCCTCATCCTCCTGCGAAGGCCCGTTCTGGAGCATTTCCAGTTGGGCGTCCACTTCCGCGATGAGTTGGTGGGCCACGTCCTCGCTGAGCAGGCCCTCCTGGAGGAAGGTGAGGAGCGCGGCTCGCTGCGCGCGCAGTGCTTCAATCCGGGCCAAATGCACCACGTGTTCCCGCAGCTCCGGATGTTCCACCAACAAACGCTCGATGGCTTCGATCACGGCCGTCTCCCGCTCGTCCAGCTCCTGGGAGATGGTGCGCCACGCTTGGGGGATGAGGGCCCCCTCGTTGTACAGGCGCTCCAGGTGACGTCGCGCGGAGCGGATGGCCAACAGACGCCCCTGGAGCCGCTCGTACTGGAGGGAGAGTTTGCTCCGCCGCACCAGCCCCAGCCCGCGCAGGATGAGGGGGATGGTGGTCCCCTGGATGAGCAGGGTGAAGAGGACAACGCCGAAGGCCATGGCCAGGAGCTGGCGTTCAAAGGGGATGCCGTGTTCCACCAAACTCAGGGCCAGGGCCAAGCTCACCGCACCCCGCAAACCTCCCCAAAAGAGGACATGCTGATATGAAGTAGGCGGAGAACGGCGCAGAGGACGCAGGAGCGCGCTCAGGCCGTACACCGCGACGGCCCGGGCCACCAACACCGCGAAGATGGAGATGATGATCGCGTTCAGGTTATGCCACAGCTCCTCGATCTGCACGTTCATGCCGATGAGGAGGAAGACGAAGGAGTTGGCCAAGAAGGCCACATATTCCCAGAAGTTGAAGATCACAATCCGGCTGGTGGGGGACATGGTCCGGGGGCCGATGTTGCCGTTAATCAGCCCGGCCATGACCACGGCCAGAACACCGCTCACGTGCACGTGTTCGGCCAACAAGTAAGCTCCGTACGCGAGGACGGTCGTCAGCGTGGTCTCAATGAGGTAATCGTCAATACGGCCCAGAAGAAGGGAAACCACGTACCCCAGCACCAATCCCAACAACACACCACCCCCTGCTATGCGCAAAAAATCCACCAGCCCGGTCACCGGGTCCAGCGTCCCGTGGAGCACCAGGAGCAACGCAATCTGGAAGAGGACGATCGCGGTACCGTCGTTGAAAAGGCTTTCCCCCTCCAACAGGGCTCCGAGGGAGCGCGGCGCGCCCAGGGCTTTGAACGTCGCGGTCACCGAGACCGGGTCCGTCGCGGAGATGAGCGCGCCGAAGAGGATGGCCACCGGGACGGGGAGCACCCCTGCTCCTACGAGGATGAAGGCGACAATGGCCGCACTGAGCGCCACCCCCACGACGGCCAGGGTCAAGATGGACACCGCGTTCTCCCGCAGGTCCTTGAACTGCAAGTGAAAGGAGGCTTCGAAGACGAGCGGGGGGAGGAACAACGCCAGCACCAGGTCGGGGGTCATGGTCAGGCGCCACTGATGCTGCAAGGTGAGGGCCAGCCCGGCCAATACCAGAGCCACCGTGTAGGGAACTCGGATCCGGCGTACAAGGATGGCAACAAGGGAAACGACCAACAGGATAACGACGATCGTCATCTCGGTGAGAACCAACGTGTCCATGGGCTTTTGCTCCTCTTCCCTGATGGCCTAACCGCTCGTGTAAGGTGCTTTTGGGGCTGACGGGCATTCCGAGATCCATGCCATTCTACCGGGAGATGGCTAAAATGCCAAAGGGGGAGCTCTGATGGACAGAATTCGGCAGTCCCTGGGCCGCGGACGGGTCCGCACCTCGGCAGGGCGCCGACGTTCTCGCCCCGTGCATAGGAAGAGTTTTGTG
>JAADDB010000021.1 GCA_013154135.1 Chloroflexota bacterium | reverse complement strand
TCCGTGTCCCATTCCCCCACAGCCCCCGCAGGGGGCTTCCCTAAATTTAGCCCGGAGGTTCAGGATACTGTTGGCAAACCTCATATTGGTTGTAGGATAAGACAATCCAAGGGACTTGAACGCGTAGAGGCCGGGGGAACGCCCATGAGCCACCGAGCCGCTTGCTTTAAGTTGACGGCCATGGCGGTGAAGAGGGCTTGCAGCTGCGTCTTCTTAAGACCAACGTAACGAGAGCGACGCATTCCATGGTGTTGGACTGTAACGGAAACGGTTCCCTCCACTCCCGCACGCTGTTTGTACATCTGCTGGAACTCCGGCGTCTTTTGGCGTTTGCGGGCTTGACGGAGGTACTCATGCGTGCGGAGTACTTTGAGACGGCGGCCTCCTGTTCGACTGCGGGTACACTTGGACCGCACAGGACATACATCGCAGGTGGATTTAGCGAACCCAATATGGACAACGGGGTACCCCCTCTCGTTGTGAGATTCCGACCACGTGACGGAGTTATGACCTTGGGGGCAGGTGGCTTGTTTCTTCTCCCAATCCACGTGAAAGTGCTCTAAGGTGAACCCACCGGGCGTTCGCGCTTGCCAATGGGTCCCTTTTGGGGCCGGCCCGACCACGTCTATCCCATACTGGGTCTCTGCTTGCGCCAACACGTGCCCCGCAACATACCCGCCATCCACCAAGTGAATCCCCGGTACCCTCCCCTGCTCGGCCAATGCCTGATGAATCTTTGGCAGCATCACCACATCGGGGGTCGTGGCGGGAGTAACTGCCACGTGGGTAATCAATCGCGGCTGCCCTTCATCACAGGTCTCCGTCCAGTGGAGCCGATAGCCATGCCATTCCAGGGCCCCATGGGTGCTCCGACGCACCTCCTCATCGTGCGGCGTAACTATCATGGCCTCCCCACTCACCCGCTGCCCCGGCTCCCGTACATGTACCCCCGCCTCATCCCGCATAAACTCTTGCTCCCATACTCGGCGCAACGTGTCCATGACGGCCAGTTCCTGCACCGCTTCTGGTGTCTCCGGTCCATTCACCCGCTCCAACAAGGCATATCCATCCTCCCCCACACGAAGCAATAACGCATCTCGATCCTCTTGTTTCTTGGGAAAACGCAGACTTCGCCAGGCCCGATGGTACCGTTGGTACCACTCGGCCGGAACTTCCCTTTGCAGCCACTCCGGCGCCACACGGGCAATCCCCTCCAGTGTCACCCGCATCGTCTCAACCACTAACTCCAATCGACTTAACCGCCGACTCGCACCCAATACATGGGTGCTATCTGTGCGCTGTTTTCCTCTCTTACGCAAAAGCTGCATCTCCTCCAACCGCTGCAATACCCGCTCAAACATCAGAACGCCTTTGTCATGCGCCAACACCCGCTGCCGAAATTCGCTTAACACCGAGAAATCAAACCCAGGATCATCCAAAGGCAGGTGCAGCGCATACTTCCAGTCCATACGCGCCCGTACCGCATCCGCTGCCTCACGGTCAGAAAGATCCTCCATAAATTGGAAAATGCTCACCATCGCCAGAACATAAGGCGCTATGGCTGGCTTCCCCTCCCGCGCATACATATCGGCAAAGTCCGTATCCTCAAACAGAACGCCTATCTGGTCGCCAATGGTGATGTAAAGATTCCCTTTCGGAAAGACGCGGCGAACGACACGGGCCGTCTCCTCGGGAAGTGAAGGTACCCCCTGGCTTTTTAGACTCATGTTCCCCCTCCTGATGTCTTGGTGGCTTAGGTGCTCCTCTCGCAATATCTGCCACTCTAGCCCCCTCTGAGCAAAAACGCAAGTTTGCCAACAGTATCCTGAACCCCCGAGCTAAATGGGGAGAAGCCCCCTTCGGGGGCTCTGATAGGGGGACATGACCGGCCGGAAATCGCTCCACTCGGCCCGCGGGGGCCTCTTTTACTCGTTATGCGTTAGGCTCTTCGCCCATCCCGGCCGATCTCATCCTTCAGCCAACCCCTTAATCGTTACTCATTAATCGTCAATCGTTACCCATTCCTCCTCCCCCACCCAAATTTGCGCGTACGGTCGTTTTGTGCTAAACTCATTTGCGGTACGCTGTTCCACGATGCGGAACGATACTTGGGGTAAGCCAGAGCGTTCCTTAACGCATCCATCACCCTCAGCGCAAACGTCTGGTCATGCCAGACCCTCTGCCGGCTTTGTCCTCTCCCTTGCCGCAGCTGCGCCCCAGCATCTTGGGCCCGGCGTTGCTCCCTTTCCCAAAGCCACAGGAGGGGCTGGCATTTTATTTTGGGATCATTCATCTTTCCACAACAAGGAGGAGTGAACCATGGCACCCTTTGAAGGTCAGTACCCAACCCGTTATCAGGCTGTGACCATCCACAACGTGGAGAAACAGCCGGAATGGCACCTGATGGACCCGGAGCACCAAGAAGCCATCAAAGTGGTGGCCCAGGTGCTCCCATTTCGCACCAACGTCTATGTGATGCGTGAACTCATCGATTGGAACAACATACCGGACGATCCTTTGTTCCAGCTTACCTTCCCGCAGCCGGGCATGTTGGACTACGAAGATTACATCGCCATGCGGGATCTCCTCCGGCGGGGTGCCAGCCGCAAGGAGATACAGGCCAAGGCCAACCAGATCCGCTACAAGTTGAACCCCCATCCCGCAGGCCAGCTCACTCACAACGTGCCGGAAATGGACGGCAAACGCCTGTGGGGCATGCAACATAAGTACCGGGAAACCGTCCTCTTCTTCCCCGCTCAGGGACAAACATGCCACGCTTATTGCACTTATTGCTTCCGCTGGGCCCAATTCGTGGGCATTGAGGAGTTGAAGTTCGAGGCCCGGGAGGTGGAAAACCTGGTGGAGTACATCCGCCGCCATCCCTCCATCACCGATGTCCTCTTCACCGGGGGGGACCCCATGATCATGCGGGCCAAAGCCTTGCGTCGGTACATCGAGCCCCTCCTAGACCCGGAACTGGAACACCTGCGGGACATCCGCATCGGGACCAAATCCCTCGCGTACTGGCCCCAACGCTACGTCACCGACGAGGACGCGGATGACATCTTGCGGCTCTTTGAGAAAGTGGTCAACGCGGGCAAACACCTGGCCATCATGGCCCACACCACCCATCCTCGGGAAATGGCGACCCCCATTGCCCAGGAAGCCATCCGGCGGGTGCGGGAGACGGGCGCGGAGATTCGGATGCAGGCGCCCATTGTCGCGCGCATCAACGACCGCCCCGAGGTGTGGGCCACCATGTGGCGGGAGGGCGTCCGCCTGGGCATGGTGCCCTACTACATGTTCATCGAGCGGGATACAGGGCCCAAGAACTACTTTGAAGTCCCCTTGTACCGGGCTCAGGAGATCTTCGCGGCCGCGTACCGTCAGGTCTCCGGCCTTGCCCGCACCGTGCGTGGACCTTCCATGTCCGCGTGGCCGGGCAAAGTGCGGGTGGTGGGCACCGCGCACTACAACGGCGAGGACGTGTTCGTCCTGGAATTCCTCCAGGGCCGCAACCCCGAATGGGTGGGGCGTCCCTTCTTCGCCAAGTTCGACCCGCAGGCCACCTGGTTTGACGACCTGCGGCCCGCGTTTGGGGAGGAGAAGTTCTTCTTCGAGCGGGATGTGGAGACCCACGACTTCCACTGGTGGGAGATGGACGACATTCTGGTGCGGCCGGAGCGGGTGGCCGTCCCCGTGTGAGGGGGCGGGGGAGGTGTTTGGCGGGCGCGGTGGGCAGGTCCGACCCACCACGCCCGCCAAATTTACATGCCAGACGACAAGTAATCTGCAACCATCACAAGCGTACAAAACGCATCAACACTCTTCCCCTGTTGAGGGAGGGAATGTAAGGATGAGCCCTCGGAGGCCTTGAGAGTTCGCAAGGTCTGGGTCGCAGAGCTGTTGTCAAGCCCCGTGGCCGGTTTCCTCCCGCGAAACGCCCGCGCGGATTTGACATCATGGGATCGGTGTGCTATAGTATGGTACGCTAATCCCACCCTGCAGAACGGAGCATTTCACGCGCGATGGCCACCAAACGCCCTTCCAGTGTCCAGGCGGTGAAGCGGGCTGTTGCCATCCTAAAGGCTTTTACCTCGGAGGAACCCGAGTTGAGCCTGGCGGATCTGAGCAAGCGCTTGGCCCTGCCCAAGAGCACGGTGGCCCGCCTGTTGGGGACTCTGGAAGAGGATGGCCTTGTGGCCAAGGACCCGGAGACCGGGTTCTACCGGCTCGGCGTGGAGTTGCTCCGTTTGGCCAATAATGTGCACATTTACACGGATTTGCGACGCATTGCCCGCCCCCATATGAGACGGTTAGCAGAAGAGGTAGGAGAGAGCGTGAGCATCGCGGTCTTGCAGGGAAATGATGTGGTCAACCTGGATGTGTACGTTCCGCCCGGCCACTTGGTCAAGCGTGTGGGATGGGCAGGGCGGCAAATGCCCGCGTACGCGACGGCCGCGGGCCGCGCAATCCTGGCTTTTCTCCCCAAAGATGAACGCCTCCAGCATTTGGAAGGGCCTTTCCAGGCCTACACCTCTAAAACCCTCATCGATCCTAAACGCCTTCGTTTGGAGTTGCAGCGCATTCGCAAGCAGGGATACGCGACCGCGTTCGAGGAGCTGGAAGAAGGGCTCCACGCGGTGGCTGCTCCCGTCTTCAACTACGAACAGCGGGTTATCGCTTCCTTGAGTGTGTCCGGGCCGGGCTATCGGTTGACCCGAACCCGGGTGCAGGAGATCGCCCCTCAAGTGGTGGAGGTGGCTTTGGCCGTCTCCGCGGAGATGGGGTATCGACCCGCCAACTGAACGGCATCGTCAGGCATCGTGTTGAGCCCCCACACCACAGGGGACGTGAGATTGGGAGCCTTTCCCCTCAGGGGATGGGAAGAGTAGATGGCCTTGTTCAGATCTTACGCGCAAAGGAGGAGAGTCATGAAACGATGGGTTCTTTTGTTGGCGGTTCTCATTGTGGCCTCCCTGGTCCTGGCTGCGTGCCCGCAGCCCACGCCTGAGAAGGTGATAGAGACGGTGGTGGTGACCAAGGAGGTGGAAAAGGTTGTCACGAAAGAGGTGGAGAAGGTGGTCACCAAGGAAATCGAGAAGGTGATCACCAAAGAGGTGGTGAAGACCGTGGAGGTGACGCCCGCGAAGGGGAAGTGCGCACCCGAGTCCTTTGACCAGCTGGGCGAGAAGGGGGTCATCAAAATCGGTGTGCCCGTGCCCCTCTCCGCTCCCGGTTCGGTGACAGGTGGGCAGGCCATGCAGATCGCGGCCAACATCGCGGTGAACCACATCAACGAGAAGGGCGGCATCATGGGCAAGTACCCGGTGGATGTGGTCTTCTACGACACCTCCGGTCTGCCCGAGCGGGGCCGCGCGGGCGCGGAGTACTTGATCACCCAGGAGTGTGTGAACGCGATCGCGGGTGAGTACCACAGCGCCGCGGGTGTGCAGGAGAAGGAGGTCGCTCACCAGTACGGTGTGTTGGCCGTGTTCGCGGAGACGTGGAATGACAAGATCACCGCGGCCCAGTACCCCGAAGTCTTCCGCATCGCGCCCGCTTCCTCCATGGTCGCACAGGCGGACGCGAAGTTCTTCTCCGACCTGGGCGTGAAGTGGGTGGCCATCGTGGCCGAGAACACGGATTACGGCGTGCCCGCGTCCGAGGCGACAAAGGAGCGCCTGGGCAAGCTGGGTATCGAATCCGAAATCTACCTGGCCGAGCAGGGGACCCAGGACTTCTCCGCCCTTGTCTCCCGCATCGTGCAGGATGTGCAGCAGCGGGAAGGCAAGAAGGGTGTGCTGGTCCTCATCACGGGCGAGACGTCCTACAACTTCGAAGAGCAGGCCGTGGAAGGTGGTCTGGCCCCGGCCGAGGACCTGATCTTTGTGGCCAACCAGGTCGCGGCCAACCACACCGAGTTCTGGTCCAACGTGCCCGACGGCAATTACATGGCCTTCCGCCGGGTGGGCGTGGTGCCCGCTCTGACCAAGGACAACCCGGTGGCCCAGCGCTTCATCGAGGATTACAAGAAGGCCACCAAGGATCCCGACCGCTTCCCCGAGTCCTACGCGTTTGAGCAGTACGACGCGCTCATGCTCGTGGCCGCGGCCATTGAAAAGGCCCAGAGCCTGAAGACCGAAGACCTCATCGCGGCCATGGAGTCCTGGGACAGCCGGGAGAACGGTTTCCAGGGCGCTCAGGGCATCTACTACTTCCTCTACGGCACCAAGAAGCCGGTGCCCAAGGATGAGCCTGCCTGGATGTGGCATCAGTGGCCGGACCCGGCCATCCTCTTCCTCCAGTACTGGCAGGAAGGGCAGCCGGTGGACAACGCGTGTGTCATCTGGCCCGAGAACTACCGCACCTGCGGCACCGATTACATTGTGCCGGGCACCGAGCCTCCTGTGAAGCCCTAAACCCGGCGCAGCGGTCCGGACCGCTCCAAAATCCCCCGGGATTTTGGAGCGGTTTCCGTAATGGGGCATGGGGTACTGCTCCTGGGCAGTGCTGTTTGGCGTTGGTGGCGGGCGGGTTCCGTCCGCCACCAACCCGTGCAAAACCCTTTCCTACTCCAGGGCATGAATGGGCCCTGACGGTGGACCACGGTTGATAGCCTGGCGGTCGGACGCCGGGCTCATCCCGCTTATGTTCATCAGATGACTCGTCACTCATTTTCACGGAGAGAGCAAGATGTGGCCTCTACCAGATGTTCTATTACACGCGATGCACTTCCACATGTGGTTGGACGCGCTTTTCAAGTTCCAAATCACGGGGACGTACATCGTCCGCTTGATCCTGGAGGGCCTGCTCATCGGTGTGATCTACGCGCTGATGGCGTTGGGGCTCACGTTGATCTTTTCGGTGTTGAACATCGTGAGCTTTGCCCACGGGGAGTTTTACATGATCGGGGGGTACGTGGTCTACGCTATCCTCCATCATTACAAGGGGTTTCCGGGGCTGTTGGCCATTGTGGTGGCCGCGTTGGTGACGTTCGTCATCGGCGCGGTGTTTGAACGGCTCTTCCTCCAGCCCATGGCCAAAGGACAGGTGGAACGTCCCAGCGAATACGCGATTCTCATCACGTTCGGCTTGTCCTTCTTCTTGCAGTTTGTCATGTTGGGCATTATGGGGCCGTTCCCGAAGAAGGCACCCCGGTTCTGGAGTTTCCCCAAGATCGATTTGGGCTTTATCCGGACGACGAAGACGACGTTGTTCTTGGGGAATATCCCGTTGAGCGGGGGACGTATTTTCGCGGCGATTATTGCGCTTTTGGCCCTGGCCGCGGTGTTGTGGTTTATGTACCGCACGTGGACGGGGTGGGCGCTCCAGGCGGTGAGCCAGGACCGCAACGCGGCCGCGGTGGTGGGTATTAATCCCTTGAACATGAACACGCTGGCCTTTGGCATGGGCGCGATGCTCGCGGGTCTGGCCGGCGCGGTGTTGGTGACGGTCTTCTCCTGGGTGCCTTGGGTCGGGGTGCCTGCTTCGGCCAAGTCCTTTGTCATCATTGTGCTGGGCGGTATGGGCTCTATCCCCGGCTCTCTGGTCGGCGGTTTGATCCTGGGTGTGGTGGAATCCCTGGGTACCGGGCTCTTCCCCGACCCGGCACGGGCTCAGGCGTACAGGGATGTGTTCGGTCTGGTCATCTTTGCCCTTGTTCTCTGGCTGAAACCCACCGGTCTGTTCGGGAGGAAACTATGAAATTCCGCCGTATTTACATCCTATGGGCTCTTACGGCCTTGTTTCTTGTCGGCCTTATTTTCTACCCCCGCCTGGTGAACCTTCAGCCCTATTGGGTCCTGGTCGGCATGACGGCCCTTTTTTACGCGATCCTGGCTTCCAGCTGGTCCCTGTTGGCCGGCTACACAGGCCAGTTCTCCTTTGCTCATATGGCCTTTATGGGGTTGGGCACGTACGCGGCGGGGATTCTCATTCGGGATATGGGGTTCGCCCCCTGGCAGGCCACCATCGGCGGTGTGCTCATCACAGGGGTGGTGGGGCTGATCATCGGCTACCTCTGTCTGCGCTTGCGGGCTGTGTACTTGGCCCTGTTCACCATCGCGTTCGCGGAGATCTTCCGCCTGGTGGTGAAGGCGGAGGTGAAGTTCACCGGCGGACCCAACGGTCTGGAATTGCCCACATACACGTTTCCCGGTTGGCTGCAGAATCTGTTAAGGACGATTGTGCCCTTCTGGGATGCGAATGTGTACATTCCGGCCTATTACACCATGGCCTTCCTCTTTGTGGCCGCGCTCCTGTTCATGTTCTTGTTGGTCCGCTCCCGCTTCGGCATTTTCTTCCGCGCGGTGCGGGAGGATGAGGAGGCCGCGGCCGCGCTAGGTGTGCACGTGGTGAACACGCGCGTCCTCGCGTTCGTGGTCAGCTCCATGATCGCGGGTTTCGCGGGCATCGTGTTCCACCACTTCATCGGCCTCATCGTGCCGGACCAGATGCAGATCGGGCGCATGAGTCTTATCATCGCCATGGCCGTGATCGGAGGGAGCCAGAATCTCATCGGCGCGGCCCTGGGAGCCATTTTCATCCACTTCTCCTTGGAATGGCTCCAGCAGATCCCGCTGCCCACCGCGGTGCTCCAGCATCTCCTGTTCCTGAACGATTGGGGCTTTTCCGTGGACTTGCACGCGGGGGTGCTGCGGACCAACGCGTGGCGTATGGTGGGCTTTGGGCTCCTGCTGATGCTGACCCTCCGTTTCTGGCAGAACGGCCTTATCTCACCGATTATCGATTGGCTGGCCCGCCGCGAGGCCGTGGAATCCGTGGCCCAGCGGTTCCAGGCCGAACGGGATATGGACGCGGTGGACGATGTGCAGGCTATCGGGTCCCAGGCGGAGGCAGGTAACCCGCAAGAACCGACCTCGTAAGGGGGAGTAGCAATGAGTCAAAATGGCACGATTCGTCTGGAAGTGCGAAATGTGGTGAAGAATTTCGGAGGCCTCCAAGCACTGGCCGGCGTTTCCTTTACCATTGAAGGCCCCCAACTGGTGGGGCTCATCGGTCCCAACGGGGCCGGCAAGACCACGCTGACGAACATTATCACCGGCCTCCTCAAGCCCACAAAGGGGGAGGTGTGGTTCAACGGGCGACGGATAGATCCCTTACGGCCGTACCACATCGCGCGTTTGGGCATCGGCCGCACCTTTCAGGTGACCCGGGCTTTCCGGCGCATGACGGTGTTGGAGAACATGCTGGCTCCGGGCCTGGTGAAGCACCCTTACATGAGCCGGAAGGAGCTGGAGAAGAAAGCCCTGGAGATCATGAAGTTCCTCACCATCGACCACCTGCGATATGAGATGGGCAGCAACCTCTCCGGCGGTCAGCAGAAACTCCTGGAATTGGCCCGGCTCCTCATGTTGGAACCCGACCTCATCATCCTGGACGAGCCCTTTGCCGGTGTGCATCCGAAACTCCAGCGCACCATCTACGGCTACATCCAACGGGTCCGGGGGGAGGGCAAAGCCATCATCCTCATCAGCCACGACATGGAATCCATCTTCACCCTGAGTGAACGCCTCATCGTCCTGAACTTCGGGGAAGTCATCGCGGACGGTCCCCCGGAGGTGGTGAAGGAAGACCCCCAGGTGATCGAAGCCTACCTGGGCCGGGATGACGAGGAAGATCTCATTTAACGCGCGGGCCGCGGAGAGCTCCGCGGCTGTACCATCTCTCAGTTTCAGGTGCCAAGGAGGTTTTGATGAGCACAAACGGAGCAGCCCGAGGAAATTATATCCTGGAAGTGGAAGACCTCTACGTAGGGTACTACCGGGACTTGAACATCCTCCAAGGCGTCCACATGTACGCGGAAAAGGGGAAGATCACCACCATTCTCGGTGCCAACGGGGTGGGGAAGTCCACCCTTCTCAAGGCCATTTTCGGATTCCTTCGCCCCAACGCGGGGGATATCCGCCTGAACGGTAAAAGTATCCTGGACACGCCCACTCACAAGCGGATCACCTTGGGCCTGGCCTACATCCCTCAGCACATGAGCATTTTCCGCTGGATGAGTGTGGAGGAGAACATTCTCCTGGGGGGATGGACCTTCCGCCACGATAAGGAGCGTTTGCGGCGCAAATTGGAGGAGAACTTCGAACGCTTTCCCATCCTGCGGGAAAAGCGCAAACAGCCGGTGGGAGAACTCTCCGGCGGGCAGCAGCGCATGGTGGAGCTGGCCCGCACGTTGATGACGGATCCCGAGGTCATTCTGGTGGACGAGCCCACCGCGGGGCTGGCTAAGCTGCTGAAGCGCGAGGTCTACCAGATGCTGCGGGATCTGCGGGACAATGAGGGCAAGACGATTGTGTTGGTAGACCAGGAAATCCGTCATGCTTTGCGCATAGCCGATTACGTGTACATCCTGGACTTGGGCCGCAATAAGACGGAGGGTCCGGTCGAGGAGATTGTTGCGGATTTGAAGAAGGCCTTCTGGATTTGAGTTCCGCGCGGTGTGGCCTATAATAGGCAGCGGGCTGCACCGCGCTCCTCTTTGGTGTGCCCCCATCTCGTGTCATGAGCAGGAGGATTGTGTGGACACGAAAGCTCGTTCCCTGACCAAAGCGATTTCCTGGCGCGTGGTGGCCTTCCTTGTCCTGGGGGCCATTTCCTACGCGTTCACGGGCAACTGGCAGGAGACCGCGTTCATCACCGTGGTCTACAACGTGGTCCAGATCTTCATCTACTTCCTTCACGAACGCGTGTGGGATCTCCTCACCTGGGGCCGCCGCCGGGATGTCTCGCACCTCCCCCCGGCCGTGGAATTGCCCCAGGAAGAGGTGGAGAGCATCCGCGAGAAGCTCCGATTGCTGGGGTATTTGGATTAACGAGTAACGAGTAACGATGAACGATTAAGGGAAGATCGGCTGAAGGATGGGGTTGGCTTGGATAGGCGGAGGTTGTAACGGGTAAGCGGGGCGGTTCGTTTTGGACAGGGAAACGCCTCCAGCGTGAGGTGGGGCGGTTTTCAGCCGGACCCTTTTACTCATTACTCGTTACTCGTTAGATCTTGTTAGATCCGGATGTCAACTGCTGCCAAGGTGCGGATCTGTTCACTCCTCCCATCCTTGTCCCCCATTTGTGCGTACTCTATAATGAATCCCTGACGGACGTTTTCCTGAATTTTGTTGTTTTCTTTCCGGCGGGAACCGTTTTGTGTGGTCAGCGGGGACAGCCCGCCATCACTCACAAAACGCTTTCCCGGCACGGGGCGAGAACGCCGGCGTCCCGCCGAGGCGCGAACCCGTCCACCGCCAAT
>JAADDB010000218.1 GCA_013154135.1 Chloroflexota bacterium | reverse complement strand
TGTGTGGGACACGGGCGGAGGTGCATGACCGGCCGAAAATCGCCCCACCCAGCCGCGATGGGCGCTCCCGCGCTTTTACTCGTTACTCGTTACTCGTTAGACCCCATCTATACCGGCCTACCTCACCCTTCCGCCAACCCCTTAATCGTTAATCGTTACCCATCCTCCATTGTCACAGCCGGGATGCCCTCCCCCCACCAAAAACAGTTCTCCCCCGAATCTTGGCACATCCCCCAGCCTTTCCTATAATGGAGGAAAAGTCCCGTCTGTTCTCCATGGAGCACCCGTGAAGTCGTTGACCGATAAACACTGGCGCCTGTTACCTCGGGCTCCACAAGAATTCATACGCAGATTTGAGCACCTCCATCCGGTGGTCCTGCAGCTCCTGTACAACCGGGGCCTGTCGGACCCCCGGGAGATCGCCGCATTCCTCAACCGCGACCTCGCCCAGGATAACCCCTTTCGCCTGCGGGATATGCACAAAGCCGTGGATCGCCTTCGGCGGGCCATTCGCGGGGGCGAGCCCATTGTCGTGTACGGGGATTTTGACGCGGATGGTGTGACCTCCTCTGTGTTGATGTCCCTTGTCCTGCGCCGGCTGGGCGCGCGAGTGCGCGTGTACATCCCCCACCGGGTGGACGAGGGATACGGCCTGAACAAGAAAGCCATCCGCAAGTTGGCGGCCGCGGGCACCCGCGTGCTCCTCACTGTGGATTGCGGTATCCGCTCTGTGGATGAGGTGGCCTACGCCCGCTCCCTGGGCTTGGACGTGATCGTCACGGACCACCACTCCGTTGGGGACACCCTCCCACCGGGGTTAGCCGTCATCAACCCCAAACGCTCGGACGACCCCTATCCTTTCAAAGGGTTGGCCGGAGTGGGCGTGGCCTACAAACTGGCCCAAGCCCTCCTCCGGGTGGAACAACAACTTCCCATCGGCAAGGGCCCTGGTCTGGAGGATGAGCGGGAACTCCTGGACCTGGTAGCTCTGGGCACCGTCGCGGACATCGTCCCCCTCATCGGCGAAAACCGCGCCTTGGTCCACCAAGGCCTGCGCCTCCTCAACGAGCCCACCCGACCGGGGCTTCTCGCGCTCATGGAGGCCGCGGGCGTGCGGCCGGGCACTGTGGACACCATGGCCATTGGCTTCATGTTGGCGCCCCGCATCAACGCGGCCGGACGCCTGGCCAGCGCGGGGTTAGCCTTCAAACTCCTGGCCGCACAGGACCTGGGCGAGGCCTTACCCCTGGCCTCTCAGCTGAACACCCTGAACCGTCAACGTCAATACCTCACCCAACGCGCGGTAGAACAGGCGCGGGCCCAGCTGGAGGAACAGGAAGGCAGCCCCATCTACATCGTAGAAGGGGAAAACTTCCTCCCCGGCATTGTCGGCCTCATCGCCGGGCAAATCACCACCGCCACCTACCGTCCCACCCTGGCCATCCACCTGGAAGAAAACGCCAGCCGCGGGAGCGCGCGGAGCATCCCCGAGTTCCACATCACCCACGCGCTGGACCGGGTGAGCGAACACCTGGTGCGCTACGGGGGACATGCTGCGGCCGCGGGCTTCACCGTGGAAAACGCCAAACTCCCCGCGTTCAAAGAAGCCCTGCGTGACGTGGCCAGGGACATCCTGGGAGATACGTTGCCCGAACCCGTCCTCACCGTGGACACCGAACTGGACCTCCGGGAGGTGAACTGGCACCTCTTCGAACAAATCCAACGCTTGGCGCCCTTTGGCGAGGAAAACCCCCAGCCCGTCTTCCTCTCCCGGGGGCTGCACGTGCGGGAGCGTCGGGCTGTGGGGAGTGAGGGCAAACACCTGAAATTGACGTTCCAGCACGAGGGGCGGACGTGGCCCGCGATTGCCTTCAAACTGGGGCACCTGGCTTCTATTTTGCCTCCTCGTGTAGACGTGGTATACCATTTGGGGATCAACGAGTGGAACGGCACGCGTTCCCTCCAGTTGGTTGTCCTGGACATCCGTCCGAGCTCAGAGGGCCCTACCAACTCGTAGGGCATAACGGTGGACGATGAAGGGACGGGCTTGTCCGTCGCCGGAGTCTCTGTTGTGCAATGAGAAACGAGGCGCGGACCTGCCCGCTACCCACGTAAAGCTCTTTTCCGGACCCTCGCATCGTGGGGGCCTGAACGGAAACGCCCTGTAAGGAGTCGGGGAATGAAACAAGAAATCTCGCGTCGTATAGCCTTGTCCCCCATCGCCGTGGGACTCATAGCTGCCGGCCTTGCTTCGGTGTTCATCTTTGTCGGTGTCCTGCGCGGCAACATCCCCTTGAACCTTCAATCCCTCATGATCGCGCTCCTCATCGGCGCCGGGTCGTGGGGTGTGGTCGCGTGGGCCATCGCACAGGCCGCTGCGGATGTGGAAGGGGAGATAGTTCAGCTAGAAGAGTTGGCGGACGAATGAACCCTCCTGTTTGGCTTTCCCGTATTCGAGCGGTGCTGTTGGACGTGGACGGTGTGCTCTACCGGGGGCAGACCATCCTCCCCGGAGCCCGGGAGTTCATGGCCTGTCTCCAAGCGCGGGGTATGCCCTTCGCCTATGTGACGAACAACAGCACCCTCACGGCCCAAGCGTACGCTGCCCGGTTGCAGGAGCGAGGCTTCCCCGCGTCCCCTCAACAGGTCATCGGCTCTTCCGAGGCTACGGCCTACATCCTGCAACAGCGATTCCCCCAGCGACCTCCTGTGCTGGCCGTGGGGGAATCGGGCGTGATTGAAACCCTCCGGGCCTACGGGTTCCCCCTGACCGACCGGGCCGAGGAAGCCCAGGTGGTGGTCGCGGGTATGGACCGGGGCATTACCTACGGCAAGTTGGCCGAAGCCACATACGCGATCCGGGGCGGCGCCGCGTTCTACGGCACCAACCCCGATCGCACATACCCCACCGAGCGGGGCTTGGCCCCAGGCGCGGGGAGCATCCTGGCCGCGCTCACCGCGGCCACGGACCAGGAGCCCGTTGTCGTGGGGAAACCGGAAGCCCCCATCTTCCGCCTCGCGCTGGAACGGGTCCGGGCCACGCCCGATGAGGTGGTCATGATCGGCGACCGGGTGGACACGGATGTGGAAGGGGCCAAACGGCTGGGCATGCGGGCCATCCTCGTCCTCACCGGCGTCACATCTGCTCCCCCTCCGCCGGGACCCCACGCGCCGGACCTGGTTATCCCGGATCTGCGCAGCCTTCTCCCCTGGTTTTGCCCTCCAGCAGACACGTCGAGGTGAAACCCCATGTCCCCGCGGTTGTGGAAAGAGAAGGCGTCCTTCCTTCGTCCCCTCCTCGGCTGGGCCCTCATAGCCGTGGGCGGGGGCTTGGTGGGCGTAGCCATCCACCTCCTCTGGCAGAGGCAGGACGCGTGGCACACTCCCCTCTACCTTTGGTTGACGGGGTTGGCCCTCTTCCTCCTCGGGAGCGCGTGGGCCGGAGCCATCTCCCCATCCCCTGCGCCGGACTCGGACAGGTGCCCCCGGTGGGTGGAAGGAGGATTGTTTCTCCTGCTCATCGGCGTGGGCATCTTCCTCCGGGTGTACCGGCTGAACACCATTCCTCCTGGCATTTTTGTGGATGAGACCAACGCGGCCGGGGACGCGCTCCGCCTCCTCGATGGGTGGCCCGGTTCCCCCTTTGGCGTGGGCTGGTATGAGACGCCGCTGCTCTACGCCTACTACATGGCCGGCCTGTTCCGACTCCTGGGCACCACCTACATGGCCCTGAAGATGGCCTCCGTCCTCCCCGCGGTCCTCACCCTCATCGCCTTCTACCCTGTGGCCCGCTTCCTTTTCGGCCCGCGGGTGGCTCTCGTTGCCCTGGCCTTCTTCGTCTTCAACCGGTGGCACCTTACCATGAGTCGTTGGGGGTGGAACGAAGTCGCGCCCCCTCTCTTCTACCTCCTTTCCCTGGCCGCCTTCCTGTACGGGGAGCGGAAGGGGGCCTTGTGGCCCTTCGCGGGGGCCGGAATCATGTTGGGCTTGGGCATGTACACCTACCTCGCGTCCCGGCTCATGGCCCTGACCCTGTTTCTCTACCTGGCCTATCGTGCTCTTGTGGAGCCCCGGTTCCTCCGCCGGACGTGGAAGGGCTTGCTCCTCTTCCTCCTCGGCTATGGCCTGACCTTCGCTCCCCTGCTGACCACCTACGCGCATGACCCCTTCACCTTGCTCAACCGGTCCAAGCAGGTGAGCATCCTCAACGACATGCTGGCCGCGTACACGCCCGATCATCCTCTCCCCCGGGCGTTGGCCTGGACGTTCCACCAACTGCACCTGCCCACGGAGATCTCCCTGACCCCCCTGAAGCGCAGCGTGGTCAAGCACCTGCGCATGTTCTTCCTGGAAGGGGACTACAACCCCCGACACAACCTCCCCGGCGAGCCCATGTTGGACCCCATCACCGCGGGGTTCTTCCTCCTCGGCCTGGGGAGGGCCCTGTGGAAGTGGCGGGACCACCGGTATGGACTGCTCCTCCTGGGCCTGGTGATTCCCCTTCTGGGCGGCGTGCTCACCGTGGTGAGGGAAGCCCCCCAAGCCTATCGGACCCTGGGCGTCCTCCCCTCGGTCGTGCTCCTGGCCGGGGAGAGCAGCGTGGCCCTCACCACCTGGTTGGCGTCCCGGATGCGTGCCCTTCTCCCGCCCGACCGCGGATTCGCGTGGGCCCGATGGATGCCCTGGGGCGGGCTGACTCTCCTTCTCCTCCTCTCCGGTGGGCTGAACCTGCGCACCTTCCAGCGCTGGGCCCGGGATTCCCGGGTGTGGATGGCCTTCTCCCCTATGGAGACCGCGGTGGCCCGGGAAGTGCAAGCTCATCTGGGGACTCACCGGATTTACCTCAGTCCCACCCTGTATTGGGGATCCCCTTTACGCTTCCTCACCTATCAACGGGGGGCATTCTCCCACCCGCCCTTCTCCATGATCCAGCCCGTGGAGGACTTGCCCCTGGCCGAACCGGTGACCGAGGATGTACTCTTCATCCTGGAACCCCTCTACGCGGATCTGTTGGAGCTGTTCACCGAGTACTACCCCCACATTCGCGCGGAGTTGGTGACCGGGCAGGGGGGCATCCCCCTGTTCGTGCGGGTCCAAGTGCCCCGGGAGGATCTCCTCGCCATCCAGGGCCTGACCGTCCGCTACTATGACAGGAGCGGTCGGGTGATCTGGGAGGGTCGGGATCGAACCCTCCGGCACGTGTGGCCCCGGGATTTCGTGAACAACATACAGCCGGCCCGGGTGGAGTGGACCGGGAGTGTCTTTGTTCTCCGCAGCGGTCCGTATCAGATGGAAGCTCCGGGTGGCCAGATCTGGCTGGACGGGGTGAAGTGGTCCGCGCCGCGCGTGCTGGGCCGGGGACTCCACGCGCTCCGGGTGGTGCAGGAACGACCGGGCTCCCCGGGGACGGAGTCGATCCGCCTGCGCTGGCGTTTGGAGGGCAGGGCATGGGAGGATGTGCCCACGTACGCGCTCTTTGTTGTGGCCCCTCCGGACCGGGGACTTTGGGGGATGTATTTCCGGGGGGAGAAGTGGGAAGGGCCGCCCCTTTTTGCTCGGGTGGACCGGACGTTGCTCCTGGCCTGGGCCGACCCAGAACCTATGGTCGGTCCCTTCAGCGTGCGTTGGCTGGGTTCCCTTTGGGTGCCCCGGACCGGCCTTTACCGGTTCCGTGTGGCCGCGGATGACGGAGTCCGGCTCTGGCTGGATGGCAAAGTGGTGGGGGAAAGCCTGCGCCCCGACACAATGAACCAAGTGGAGGTCCAATTGCGCCTGGAGGAGGGGTTCCACCCAGTGAGGGTGGATTATTTCCAGCGGGGTGGAGCCAAGACCATCACCTTCTTCTGGCAGCCCCCGGGGGAGCCGGAGCGGGTTGTGCCTCCCCATGTGCTGGTGCCCACCCCGAAGGGCCCTGACACACGCGTCTTGAACTTTGAAACGGTTTTTGGTGGTGGGCGGTAGGACTTCCCCTGACCTTCCACCCCCAAAACTCTTCCTTGGCCCGGGGCGAGAACACCGGCGCCCCACCGAGGTGCGGACCCGTCCGCGGCCGAGGGATGAACGTCATTCAACGAGAAGGGGCCGTTTTTGAACTAGGAGTTTGTCGATTTCTTTCCCGAAGGGAACTGTTTTGTGAGGTGGGTGGGCTTCGCCCGCTACCTCACAAAACTCTCTCTTGGCACGGGGCGAGAACATCGGAGTCCCGCCGGGGTACGGACCCGTCCGCCGCCTAGGTACGACGGCGTTTTGTCCGACATCAGCACGGATGATATGCAACGGGAAGAGAGCGTCCGAGCGAAGTCTTTGTGGATTTCTCTTCCCCGGGCGAACTGTTTTGCGTGGGTGGGTGGCGGGCTCTGCCCGCCACCCACCCACGCAAAACTCTTACTATGCACGGGGCGAGAACGTCGGCACCCTGCCGAGGTGCGGCCCCGTCCGCCGCCAAGGTATACTACTATCAGCCGGAGGGCAAAGGAGGAACACGATGACGTTTACTCACGCTACGTACCTTTCCCCCTTCACCTGGCGTTACGGGTCCGAGGAGATGCGCCGCATTTGGTCCGAGGAGCACCGTCGGGTGCTGTGGCGCCGGGTGTGGGTCGCGTTGGCCCGAGCCCAGATGCGGGCCGGCCTGGTCACGCGGGAACAGGTGGCCGATCTGGAAGCCCACATGACAGATGTGGACTTGGCGCGTTCTTTCGCCATCGAACAGGAGATCGGCCACGATGTGATGGCCGAGATCCGCGCCTACGCGGCCCAATGCCCCAAGGGTGGACGAATTCTCCACCTGGGCGCGACAAGCACGGATATCACGGACAACGCGGATGTGCTCCGCATCCGCGAGGCACTGGACCTGTTGTCCACCCGGGTGCGCACGCTGCTCCACGCCCTCGCGGAGCAGGTGGAACGCTGGGCCCATGTGCCTTGTATGGGCTTCACGCACTTGCAGCCCGCGGAGCCGACTACGGTGGGGTACCGGCTGGCGGTGACGCTCCAGGATGTCTGGACCGATGCCCGGGAGTTGGAGCAGGTGCGACGGCAACTGCGGGCCAAGGGGTTTCGGGGCGCGGTGGGCACGCGCGCGTCCTATGCCCAACTCCTGGAAGGGACGGGGGTGTCCCCCGCGCAGATGGAGGCCTGGGCCCTGGAGGAGTTGGGGCTAGAAGCCTTCCTCGTGACCACCCAGGTGTATCCCCGCAAGCAGGACTGGCACGTGGTCCGCGCGCTGGCCGGGCTGGGCCAGACGTTGTACCGTTTCGCGTTCGACGTGCGCGTGCTCCAGAGTCCGGCCATCGGCGAGTGGGCCGAACCCTTTGGCCGCCGTCAGGTGGGTTCCTCGGCCATGCCTTTCAAGCGCAACCCGGTGCACGCGGAGAACGTGGACAGCCTGGCCCGCTTCCTGGCCCGCTTGCCCCTGGTCCTGTGGGACAACGCGGCCCATTCCCTGTTGGAACGCACGTTGGACGATTCGGCCAACCGTCGGGTGGTGTTGGCGGAGGCGTTCCTGGCCGCGGACGAGGTGGTGCAGCGGGTTACCCGCATTGTCCGCGGGTTACACGTGCAGGAGGACGCGATCCGGCGCAATTTGGAGCGTTTCGGCCTCTTCGCGGCCACGGAACGGGTCCTGATGGAGGCGGTGAAGGCGGGAGGAGACCGGCAGGAGCTGCACGAGGTCCTTCGGCGCCACAGCATGACCGCGTGGCAGGCTGTCGTCTCCGGTCAACCCAACCCCTTGCCCCAGCTCCTGCGCTCCGACCCACACCTCACCCGATGGCTCTCTCCCGAGCGCATTGACGAGTTGTTGGACGTGCGCACGTACGTGGGCGACGCGCCGGCCCGCGCACGTCAGTTGGCGAGGATGGTGATGGAGGAGGGGCACGATTGAGGAGGAAGGGGCTTGGCTTGAAGAGGCGGTCGACCGTCCCTTGTGAGCCTGGCCTCGTGCCTGGTGGGTAAGGGGCAGGCGCGCCCGTTTCTTCTATTTCTTCGGCACTTCTGTGCCCGGGCCGTAGAGGAAGACCGCGCGCCAGGGTTGATAGCGGCTCACGAACTCCTCATCCTCAATCACCTCATCCCCCCGGCGCACAATGCGCCGAACTCGAACCGTCATCCCCGGCTTAGCCCACTCTACCTGACGGATGGTGCCAGGGGGCAACGCGGGGTCTTCCTTGTAGAGCGGCGGCGGCGGCTGGACCACGTCTTCCTGGGTCGGCCCAATCACCTCCACCGTCCAGCCAGGGGAAGTCCCCCAAAGGCGAAAGGTGAGCACGCCCCGGTCCAGGTCGATGATGGGTTGGATGAGGAGGTAGGCCGGGGTGGTGTTCTTGAACTTGAAGTCCACGTAGGGTGAGAACACCGTTGCGTCCAGGCCCGGTTCCCCGTACCAGGAAACGATGTACCCGTGATTCCACCGTTCTATGATGGGCAGGCCCGCGAAGAACACCGCGCGGAAGAGGGTCGTCGACACCTGGCACACCCCACCCCCGATGCCCACCGCGGTCTGGTCCCCCCAGATGATGAGGGAATCCTCGTAGCCGTTGGCTGCGGTAATCGCTCCCACCGCGTCGTTGAAGGAGAAGATCTCCCCCGGGGGCACGACCACCCCACGGACGGCCTCCGCGGCCCGCACAATGTTGTGCACCCGGGCAGGGCTAGAACCCCGGAAGGATGTTTGCCCCTCCCCCACGATTTCCCGGATCCCCAACTGGGCAGGGGTTGCGGTGTCGGGCACGCGGGGAGCGACCGGGCCCGCGGGGATGGACACTTCCTGTTGGCCCTGGAGCAACCCCTGGGCTACCTGGTCCGTCGCCTTGTCCACCTCCATTGCCCACCCGTCCAAGCTGGGGGAGATGACGGTGAACGCGTCCCGTTGGGGGTCATAGTCCAGCCGCGCGTCCACCGGCTGACGGGCGTATCGGTCGGCCAGGGAGGTGAGGATGGTGTGAAGGCGTTCCCGGTCGACGGAGAGTTGGGCGTCCACCGAGTGGGTCGATGTGCGTTTGGGGGTGATGGTGAGTACCTGGCGGACGGCTACGGGATCTAGGGCCAGGTAGCGGTCGCGAGCTTTAAGTCGGAGCGGTTCGAGCAGGCGTTGGATGACGTTTTCCAGGGCCCGGGTATCCATGGGCGATGGGGCCACGCCCCGGATGACCAATTCCACCGGGGGGATGTTCAGGCGACCTTGGGCTCGCGCCTGGAGCGCGTGGTACAGCCGTTGCCAGGTTTGGTCCACGTCCAACTCCTGGCTTGGCGCGCCGGGGATGTAGCGGACCCGGCCTTCTTCCACGATGACTTCGGGTTCCCGCAGGGGGCGATAGATCCGGGTGGCCAGGGTGTACAGCCACGCGCGAACGCCTCGGGCGTCCACCCGACCGGAAATGGGAATCCGATGTCCGTGCATCAGCGCGTGGATGCGTTCCTGCCACTGACGTTGGGGGGAACCTACCCGGCCGATTTCGTAGGCCTGTTCTACCGAATCCTCTACCGGGTACACCAGAAAGGCGCGGGTGGCGGGAACCCACCAGCGGTGCTCTCCCCACTGCACCTGCACCGGGGGAAGGGGTTCGTGGGGATATGCTTTGGTCAGACGGGTGTGAGCCCCCTCCCACGTGTGCCCTCCCAGGGAGACGATGCCCACAGATACTCCGGGGAAGACCCGGCGGTCATATTGGCGGGTCCAGAGGAACGCGGACACCACGACCAAGGCCGCGAGTCCGCCGACCCACAGGAGCAACCAGGAGAGGAAAGGCGCTCGCGCGCGACGGCCGCGCGGGCGTGTGGCATCCATGTTCTTCATCGTCTCCTTTCCTGTTCACATACGATGACGCATTAAGGCACTGGTGGACTGAGAAAACCCGGTCGCACCTGAGCGACGGACGGGTCCGCCTTTCGACAGGGCATCGTTTACCTACCAGCTCTCCTTGTCTCCCCGCCTTCCTCAAAACTGGGAGAGGAAACGGATGTCGTTGCTGAAGAAGTAGCGGATATCCTCGATGCCGTGTTTTAGCATGGCAATCCGTTCCGGTCCCATGCCGAAAGCAAAGCCGGTGTATTCTTCCGGATCATATCCTCCGTTGCGCAGGACAACGGGATGAACCATGCCCGCGCCCATGATCTCCAACCAACCCGTGTACTTGCACACCCGGCATCCCTTGCCCCCGCAGAGGATGCAATCCATATCCACTTCCACGCTGGGTTCCGTGAAGGGGAAGTGGGAACAGCGGAAGCGGAGTTTTCGCTCAGGGCCGAACATCTGACGCACGAAGTTCACGACCGTGCCCTTCAGATCTGCGAAGGTGATATGGTGGCCGATGGCCAACCCTTCCACCTGGTGAAACATCATTTCCGAACGGGGCGTGACCTGTTCGTAGCGGTAGCATTTTCCCGGCAGGATGACGCGAATGGGTTCCGGTGCGAACTGGCGCATGGCCCAAATTTGCCCCGGGGATGTGTGGGTTCGGAGGAGTTGTCCCTCGTTCGTGGTGTAGAATGTGTCCCACATGTCCCGGGCCGGGTGTCCTGCCGGGATGTTCAGGAGTTCAAAGTTGTACTCATCTGTCTCCACTTCGGGCGCGTCGAACACCTGGAAGCCCATTTGTTTGAAGATGTCGGTGATCTCCCGCAGGATGAGGTTGCTGGGATGGTAGCGTCCCACCGGAGGGCGGCGTCCGGGCAAGGTGGGGTCAAAGGCCTCGGCCCGGAGTTCTGCTTCCATGGCCCGTTGTTTGAGAGCCTCCTGGCGTTCTTCAAACGCGTGTTGCAGACGTTCCTTGAGCGCGTTCACTGCCTGTCCGTAGGCGGGACGCTCCTCCGGCGGGAGGTCGCGGAGCCGTTTGATGGCTTGGGTGGCCAATCCTTTTCGGCCCAGGTATTTTACCCGCCACGCGTCCAGGTCTTTTTCATCTTGAACCTCCGCCAATTCGGCCAGCGCGTCCTGCTCAATGGTCCGGAGGGTTTCGTACGTTTCCATTGTTTTTCCCTCGCCTGCGAAGATACTGGACTTTGTCCTGCCCGTGTTGTGCACGTGAAACATGGTTTTCCAGGGATGTCCAAAGTCCAGAAGGTAAGTGCTTTATGCTAACTCAGGGTGTGGTGCTTGTCAAAGTAGGGCGCATCGTCCATCAGCGGCCCAATCCATTGGCTTGCCGAACGGGAAGCGTGCCTGCGGGGCGCGGGGTACTCCCGGCCCACGTATTTCTCAACAGCCTCTTGGCGGCGGACGGGTCCGCGCCTTGGCGGGATGCCGACGTCCTCGCCCCGTGCATAGAAAGAGTTTTGGTTGCGAGGCGGGCC
>JAADDB010000318.1 GCA_013154135.1 Chloroflexota bacterium | reverse complement strand
GGGCGGGCTTCGCCCGCCTGCACCGTTCACACAACACATTTTTGCACGGGGCAAGGACGCCGGCGCCCCGCCGAGGTGCGGACCCGTCCGCCGCCGAGGTGCGGCTGAACCTGGTTCACCAGCCGGGGGCTTTTGTCCAAACTCCAGTGAAGGAGGTGGGAATGGGAAATTGGCAGCAAGATTTCCGGGTGGAGATGGAACGCGCGGAGAAGGCCCGAGAGGAGGGCATTGAACGTCGCGCGCGGGCAGCGGCCCGTCGGGCCGCGAACGTCGTCCTGGGAGAATACCTCCGGCGCCGGGGCATCTCCCCGGTGGGCATGACCATCCAACAACGGAGTGCAATTGTCTTGCAGGAGCGAGATCTCCCGGAACGAGCCCGGGTCATCCTCCGACACATGCTCATGCGCATACGCCCCACATGCGACTTCCCGGAGGACATCGACCTGCTGAGTGAAGCTCAGGAGCTGGCCCATCTTCTCCTGGAACCTGCGCCCTCCCCACCTGTAGGGTGAGAAAGACGCGGTTCGGGCAGGACGAGGCGCGGGCGCACCATGCGTGAGGCGGGACCTCCCATCGCCGAGAGCTCTTTCACCCGAACAAGACCTCGTGTCGTGTTCCCCGCCGTCCGTCGTCCTGCCCCGACACCCCTATTCTCCATGACTCTCCGGCGGTTCTCCCTGGATAATCCCGGCCAGTTCGCCGGGAGAGAAGCCACTTCGCCCGCTCAGGGTAAGCATGTTATCGTCCGGCGACGCGTCCACGCCATATGCACGCAGCCGCTCCAAGGCCACCTCCACGGGTATGCCAGCTTGCTCCGCGACATCGCGAACCGTCATCCGACCGTAGCCCCGCACAGGAGGTGTCTCCCCTTCCTCATGGGCCTCCTCCTCTGTCACCACATGATACCCAGCCTGGGTGCCCCAGGCTTCCCAAAACGCGTCAAACGTCTCGCTCAAATCCAGGATCTGTTGTGCCGGTGGCAAGTTGTAAACGGAGATGACCAAGAGCAACAGGGTGAGGGCCGTGGCAACCACCAACTCCCGCTGAAGGGTGTAGACTTTGCGCACGCGGTCCTTCAGATAGGCCAAAAGTGAACGCCAGTTGTACTTGATGTGGAAAAAGACGATCACCAGGAAGGAGAACCCCAGGATCGTGTGCACGGCCTCCCACTGCTCCTTGTCCAGCCACAAGAACCGCCACTCAATCGCGTGGGCTACACGGCCCACGGGGGCAATGTAAAGGACCACGCCGGAAAGGCTCAGGATCAGCGCGTGCCAGAAAAGGATAAGGGCCACAAAAGCCCGCCAGCGGAAAAGTGGACGTTTGCGCACTCGTTGCGCAGTACTTGCCCCTTGGGTCATCTTAACACCTCCGGATGAGTAATGAGTAACGATTGACGATTAACGATTAACCAAGTAAACGGCCCCGTCCGCCGCCAAGGTGCGGCGGAATCTTGTTCACCAGCCGGGGTCTTGTATCCAAACTCCAGACCGATTAACCAAGTAAACGGCCCCGTTCGCTGCCGAAATGCGGCGGCCAATAGGGGCGTCCGGGAATCATGACTCGATTGCCAAGCCCACTTTATCGCAGGAATTTGGAAATTCGGCGCAGGGATTGTGGAGATTATGTGGAAGGTAGGGAATCCCGCTCTACAGAGCTGTAGGAGGGACGAGGGCGATAGGTGAAACGGGCCAAGATAATGCCCAACTCGTACAGGAGAATGAGGGGAATCATCACAATCGTCATGTTGAACGGGTCGGGTGTTGGGGTGATCACAGCAGCCAACACCGCGATAAGCACGATGGCATACCGGCGGCCTCGGCGCAGCTGTTGAGGGCTGAGAATGCCCAACCAGGCCAAAGCCGCGATGACCAAGGGGGTCTCAAAACTCAACCCCACGTAAAACACAAACTGGGTGACAAAGGATATGTAGAAATCAATGGAGTAATTCGGCTGGATGAGATCGCTGAGAAAAGACTGAAGATAACCGAGGGTGAAGGGCAACATCACAAAGGAAGCAAAGGCCACCCCAAGCGCGAACAACACCGCAGCAGCAGCGGATATGGTCAACACCAGACGCCGCTCCCTGGGGGTCAATCCCGGCAGGATAAACGCGAAGAACTGGTAGACGATCACCGGCATGGCCAACAACAGGGCCAGCACCAAATCCACTTTGAAGTACACCATAATGTTCTCGGCCGGTCGCAACGACTGCGGCCGGTTGGTGCCCAAAGGGGAAATGAGGAGCTCCAAAAACGGACGTACCAACACCAATCCCACCAACAACCCCACGAGAATGGCCACCGAAGCCCAAATGACGCGCGTCCGCAGCTCTTGCACGTGCTCCCAAAAAGACATCCGCTTTTCATCCTGCTGGGTGGGGGAACTCATGAGCCCTCCTTCCCAGGCGCGTCCTCCGTTGCAGGTGGAGAGGGGGATAAAGGTCGACGGCTTGGGGTAGGTCGTTCTGAGGGTTTTCCCTTCTCCCTCGCCTCCGGAGAGGGAGGCAAGGAGGCGGAGGAGAAGATAGCGCCGGCCGGGTTTTGCATGTTCTGGGCTATCTTTTGCGCTTCTCGGGTGACCCGATTCAACTCCTTTATCTCCGGCCCCAGCTCCTCTTGCAGCCCTGTGTTGACCTCCGCCATCACATCCTGAATCTGCCGCACCAGTTTGCCCAACTTGCGCATGGCCACTGGCAGATCCTCGGGGCCAAGGAAAATGAGGGCCAGGATCAGAATCAGCACAAGCTCCAACGGCCCTATCCCTAAAAAGTTCATCTGCCCACTCCCTTGCTCGCTTGACCAGTTATCCCTCTTGTGCGATTATACGGGGGAGCGGGGAGTTATGTCAACCCGTGGAGAACACCACCCGACCACGAGAAATCCCTGCCTCCAGGAGGAATGAACGCATGACACAGGTAACCAAGGTGGGATTTATCGGCCTGGGGATCATGGGAGCCCCCATGGCCTTAAACGTCCTCCGAGCCGGATATCCCCTGACCGTGTGGAACCGAACTCGGGAAAAGGCCAAGCCCCTTTTGGAAGAAGGGGCGGTCTGGGCCGATTCACCGGCCGATGTGGCCCGCCAATCGGACATCATCATTACCATTGTGAGCGACACGCCAGACGTGGAAGAAGTGATCCTGGGACCCAACGGCGTCATCCACGGCGCGCGGCCGGGAAGTGTCGTCATCGACATGAGCACCATCTCCCCCCACGTGACCCAACGCATCGCGCGGGAGTTGGCCGCCCGCGGCATTGAAATGTTGGACGCGCCTGTCAGCGGAGGGGACATCGGGGCCCAGGAAGGGACCCTCTCCATCATGGTAGGGGGCAAACCGGAGGTCTTCGAACGCTGTCTTCCCCTCCTCCGCACCATGGGAAAGCGCATTACCCACGTGGGCCCCAACGGAGCCGGCCAATTCACCAAACTCGTCAACCAGATCATCGTGGTGGGGAACACCCTGGCCATGGCCGAGGGGCTTGTCTTCGCGGCCAAAGCCGGCCTGAACCTGGAAAAGGTGCTAGAAGCGGTCAGCGCAGGAGCTGCAGGCTCCTGGATGCTCACCCATCGGGGCCCCCAGATCATCCGGGGGGACTTCCGTCCCGGTTTCACCGTGCGCCTGCAGCAAAAGGACGTGCGCTTGGTGTTGGAAGCGGCCAGGGAAATGGCCGTCCCCCTACCCGGCACAGCCCTCATCCACCAACTCTACCACGCGCTGGAAGCACGAAATCTCCAGGACGAAGGGAATCACGCGCTGATCAAAGCCCTGGAGTGGCTGGCGGATGTGGAAGCTCGACAAACTTGATGCCATCACGAGGAGGTAGGCTATGCCCAATTTGGGTCCGTTTGAGCTGATCGTCATCCTCATCATCGTCGTCATCTTCTTCGGCGTGGGCCGTCTGCCCGAACTGGGAGGGGCCATCGGCAAGAGCATTCGCGAATTCCGCAAGGCCATGGAAGAGGATACGGACGAGGACAAAAAGGAGAAGCGCGAGGAATAGCCGCATGATTCCCCTCTCCCCACACCGCCGGAGCACTCCCCCCTCGCGCGCGTGGCTCGCGGTGTCCCTGGGATCGGGAAGGGGGGAAGAACTCCGCGGCCGAATCGCCCGGCTACAGCCCTGGGCCGACGCGGTGGAACTGCGCCTGGACCTCCTGCCGGAACCGGTGCCGGAAGCCGTGCTCCAAGACCCACCTTTGCCCACGGTGATCACCTACCGCCCGCGAAGGGAAGGAGGGCGGTACGAAGGGCCGGAAGCACAACGGCTGGCCACGTTGCGGTCCCTTGCCGAGAGGTTCCCCATCACAGCCTTGGACGTGGAATGGGACGCGGTCGACAACCTGGGCCCGGTCCAAGTCCCCCGCATTGTCTCGCGCCATTACTTCGACCGTTTTCCGCGCGCGGTGGAAAGCGCGTGGGAACACCTGGCTCACTTGGGTGGGGAGATCGTGAAATT
Organism: Chloroflexota bacterium; assembly: GCA_013154135.1. GTDB lineage: Bacteria > Chloroflexota > Anaerolineae > JAADDB01 > JAADDB01 > JAADDB01. Next base: position 6,884 of record JAADDB010000318.1, on the reverse strand, counting down.
GGCCGCGACCACTCACACCCTGGAGGAAACCCTTCGCCTGTGCTCCCTCTTCCTCCAGGCGGACCGCCCCACCATTCTCATCGCGATGGGGGACACCGGACTTCTCTCCCGGCTCATCGCGCCCTTTTATCCCGCCGCGTATTTGACCTACGCGGCCCCCACACGGGAGCAAGCCGTCGCCCCCGGCCAGATCGCGGTCCAGGACATGCACAACCGATACCACGTCCATCGCCTGCATCCCGGGAGCGACCTCATCGGATATCTGGCCCTGGATGCCCACCGCTCTCCCCTTATCCCCCACTACAACCAAAAATGGGCCCAGAGCGGGGAGGACCGGGTTCTCCTGCCCCTCGCGCCCACGCGCGAGGATGCCCTGGACAATGTCATCGCCCGAGCGTGGGAGCTGGGTTTCCAGCGCCTGTGGGTGGCCCCCCCGTTGACCACGGCCCTGGGACTCGGTGAGGAGGCCGTATGGCTCCTCCCGACGGGGGAACCCATGCCGATTTGGACGTGGCCTTAACGTCGGGTATCATTGAGTTGCCTGATTGACCGGCACCCACCACAACACTCTTCTGGCACGGGGTGAGAACGTGGGGGGCCTGCTGAGGACACGTTCGACAACCGATAAGGAGGTGCGTAATGGCAACTGAGCTGGAAACCGTCCGCATCGACAAGGAAGAGTGGTTGGAATTCGCTAATCAGTTCACCAAGGACAACGAAGGGCGTCCGGTGACCGTGGAAATCGTGGACCCGGAGCTGGGCGACCAGGAAGAGGCGGAGGCTGTGCCCTTTGTGGCCCTCACCTATGACGCCAAACACACCGGGGAATTCATCATCACCATCGGCCGTGAGCCCGATTTGGTGGACCATCAGGTGGATAAGCCCAAGGAAGTCTGGGTGGAGAAGGGACCGGACGGTCGGGTGATGGCTCTGGCTATCATCTCAGAGACCGGCACCCAGCACATCATCCACTTCCACGACTGAGCAAAGCACAACCGGGGTGGCGTCATCCCGGGATGGTTATGACGCCACCCCTTGGCATTCCCCCCACCGGAGGAAGACCATGGCCACACACAAGGAGACAGGCACACCCCAGACCCCCCGCACAGAGGTGACTTTGGAGCCGGGAGAGGCCGTTTGGCTCTGTCGGTGCATGCATTCCAAGAAATACCCCTTCTGCGACGGTACCCACCGGGAATACGAAGGCTACGGGCCGGTCAAGGTCTCCTGCGCGCTCATCCAGAGTGGGGAGTGAGGACCACGCCGCAAACGGAGACGGTGGAGCCGTTTTCCGCGTCCGCAGGGCATTGGTCATACCCGGTGAGAACACCTTGCCCGCGTCCGAGGACGCGCAAGAGCAGGTAAATGGGGGGTAACCCACATATCCGGTAGCGATCGCCTACCGCGGCAATGGACGCGAAGAAGTGGGCCGCGTCCCCCTCTATCATGGCCTGTATGAGCTCCTCATCCGCGGCCTTCAAACGAGCCCGGTCCGCCGGGGTCAGCGGTGTCGGGTCGCCAAACGCGGGCCCCACATGGGCCAGATCACCGGCAGCGACCAGCAATGTGGGCTTGTCCTCCATCGCCTGTTTCAAGACTTCCACCACGCGATTCAACCGCGCGTCCTCTTCAGGTGACTTCATACCAGAGGTGAAGTGGGCGAAGGAGCCCATGAGAATGGGCACCACGCTCACGGGTTGGCCCGCGCGCATGTGGTGAAGCCATACCAAGGCCAGTTCGATGGAGTGTTCCCGCCGGTGGTGCAGCTCCTCCCGGAAGGCTTCCTCCGGACCTACCACGTCCACCAACGCGTCGACCACCGTTTGATCCGTGGGCAACACGCCGTACGGGGTCGCGTAATGCTGCCGGGTCAGGGTAATGGTGCCGAAGTCCCCGTTGTGATCCGTGCCCAGGACAATCACCCGCTCCACCTCGCGCACCGCGTCGGCCGCGTAAGCCCAGACACGAGCGTACACCGGACCACCCCGCTGGTAGTCGATGTGGGGACTCACCACCGCGCGCGGGTGAGGCAAGGGAGGCGGGAGCTCGCCCACCTGGCTCAAATACGCGTCCAACTGCCGACGCAACGCGTCCGGTTCCGCCGGGTACACGCTGCCCGCGTGGGCCAAAGGACGATGGGGCGCAGAGCGATACGCGTGCAAGGCCTCCGCCTTTGCCCGGTCAAACCGCTCGTTCTCCAGCATCAAGGCCTGATCCAGGGCCTCGATCAACTGCTCAACGACATCCAACGGCAACGTGTACCCATGCCGCAACTGAACCCCGACTTGCAACCCCCGGGCATCCCGGGTGCCATCCATCAGGGGCAAAAGAGGAATCATGGGCTGGGGGACATAAATGTGGGTTTCGGACAACCCCAGAGGATCCTCCAGCAGCACGCCATCGTATCCGTCCTGCCGGAACGGATGGACACGCACATAACGCAACTTGGGCTTCATTTCCTTTCCCCCTGCTTGAATGACTGAACTCGGTTCAACCCCTCTTACTCGTTCATCCCCACGCATGAACCCATCCGCGGCCGAGACATGGCCGAATTCTGCCGGTCAATCAGCCTTTTCCTCCCAGTTTCAACAGTTCCGCGGATCGTGGTACAATACATGGGCGATGGACCATGGCAAAGCAAACGCTATTTTGCGTGGGGCGGGCGAAACCTGTCCCCACTACGGCGAACGCACGTTGTCTCGCCGGGTTGGCGTGTCCAAGACAATCGGCACGCCCAGCTAGCCCCTTTACGCACTACGCCCTATGCCTTATGATAGCCAAGCCAAAACAGCCAAGACGACCTGCAGCCAACCGCTCTTACTCGTTACCTGTTACTCGTCAATCGTCCTACGGAGCACCTGACTATGAGCGAACTCTGGCGGGTTGAGTTCCACGCCCATACGTGTTACTCACCCGACGCGCTTATCCAGCCCCAAGATCTTATACGTCGTGCTCGCCAACTAGGGTTGGATAAAGTGTGCATTACCGATCATAACACGATCCAGGGGGCCCGAAAAGCCCATGCCCTGGCCCCCGATCTGATCGTCATTGGGGAAGAAATCCGCACCACCGCGGGCGAATTCATCGCCTTCTACGTGCAAGAAGAAGTGCCCCCAGGCCTTTCCCCGGAGGAAACCCTGGAAAGGCTACGCGAACAGGGCGCGGTCATCGCCATCTCCCACCCCTTTGACATCACCCGGGGATCCGCGATGGGCCCGGAGAACGCACGGCAATGGGCCCCCCATGTGGACGCGATCGAAGTGTTCAACGCCCGCTGCCCCCTGGACCGCTTTAACGAGGAAGCCGAAGCCCTGGCCCAACACCTGCACCTGGGCCGGTTTGGCGGCTCCGACGCGCACAGTGGTTGGGAGTTGGGGCGCGTGGTGACCCATCTCCCCCCCTTTCACGACGCGGACACCCTGCGCCAAGCCCTCCACACCGCTCGGGTGGAGGGCCAACGCAGTCCCCACTGGGTTCACCTCATCAGCACGGGAAGTAAATGGCTGAAACGTTTGGGCTTTCGCACGTGCACATCAGGAGGTTAAACCATGTCCCCCCATTGGGTGCGTCCCCTCCTCACCCTTCTCATCCCGGGTATTGTGACTGCCATCTATGTGTACCTCGTCGTCAAAGCCGACCGCCACGAACCTGAGCCGAAAAAAGTCGTCGCCCTGGCCCTGGCCGGGGGCATCTTTTTTGCCCCCTTCCTCTCCATAGTGGTCGAGAAGATCCTCACACTCCTCATAAAACCCTTCCCTCCCCTGGTCCAACTCTTCCTCCAGAGCAACGTCTTCGCCCCGGTTGTGGAGGAGGTGGCCAAAGGGATGGTGCTTCTCGTCCTGTACAAAAAGTGGCGGGATGAGATGGATGGGTTGGTCGATGGCCTGGTGTACGGTGCCCTGGTGGGGTTTGGCTTCGGCCTGACGGAGACGATCGCCTACCTGCTCTACTCCATCCACCAGCCATTCGTCTGGAACAGCCAACTCATCGGACGCTTGTTCCTGTTCGGCTTCAGTCATGCCCTTTTCACCAGCTTCACCGGGCTAGGGCTCGGGATGTTGCGCTGGACCGCCTCGCGTTACCGGGCCATCTTCCCGGTTTTGGGCCTGGGCCTGGCCATCCTCGCACATGCAACCCATAATACCATCATCAGCTCCTCGTACATCATCCCCCGACAAAACCTGTTCTCTGTCGGCATGTCCCTGTTGATGGCCCTCCTCTTCAACGCGGGAGGATTGTTGGTCGTCCTCCTCATCCTGGCGTTGGCGTTGCGCCAGGAAAAGAGGATCATTCAGGAGGAGCTGAAGGAAGAGCTGGAGGAAGGGGAATACCGCGCGTTGGCCGCGTCCTACGGCGCGTTCCGGCGCCGTCAGGCCAACCTGTTCGGCACGTCCCAGGAAGCCCGCGCGTTGGAACGCCATCTCATCGAACTGGCCATCAAAAAGTACCAGATGAAAGTCACCTCGGGGAAAACCCGGGAGCACATTCGACGCCGAGTGACTCAACTGCGGGCCGAGATAGCAGAGTTACGCGAAGCCATCACCCACGGAGAGGATAAGTTGTGATGCAGCCACAACAGTATCCTGTGAATGTGGAGGAGCTGAAGCGCCTTTGGCGCACTTTTGTGTTCACGGGGGCCGTGGAAGAGGAGGAAAAAGATCGGCTGGACCCGGTCATCTGGCGTTCCTGGCAACGGTGTTCCCTGCGCTTAGGCGCGACCCGGCACCCCCATCTGACCCGGCTGAACCCCGCGGCTTTCGAGACGATCCGCACGCGTAACAGGCCCCTCATGGAGCTGGCCCGCCCTATCATGGAGGACATCCACCAGTTCATCGAAGGATCGCGGTGCGCTGTGTTGTTGACCGATGGCGTGGGCTGTGTGTTGGATATGGTGGGCGACGCGGATATGGTGGAGCACATCCACGCGTTGGGGTGTGGGCCCGGCGTGTATTGGAGCGAGGGTCGGATGGGGACCAACGCGATCGGTTTGGCCCTGTTGGAGGCCATGCCCATCCAGGTGTTGGGCCCGGAACACTACTTCCCCCAGTACCACCACTTGGTCTGTTCTGCCGCGCCCATTCACGAGGTCAGCGGGCGCATCGTTGGGGTCCTGGCCCTGGTGGGACCGGTGGAGCACGCGCACTCCCATTCCCTCTCCACGGTGATGGCGGCTGCCCGGGCCATCTCCAACCAACTGCAAACGGAACTCTACCTGAAAGAGGCCAATCGACGGTACAGCGAGCTGCGCAGCGTGTTTGAAGCCATTTCCGAAGGGATTATCTCCTGGAACAACCGCGGCATCGTCACCCACATCAACGCGCAGGCCGGGGAAATCCTCGGGGTCAACCCCACCTCCCTCCTCGGCCGACCGCTCCAGACGGTGATCCGGTTGCCGGACATCGCGATGGACGCGATTGAGCAGGGCCGGGAATTGCGGGATGTGGAAGGGACCTTGCACGTGCACGGGCGTCCCATCAACTGTGTGTTCAACCTCCGGCCGGTCCGGGAGGGGATGCACGGGTCCATTGGGTACCTGATCACGTTGCGGCCCATCGAACAGGTGCGTAAGCTGGTCCACCGTTTGGTGGGGGCCCAGGCAACCCTCACGTTGGACAGCGTGTTGGGGGAATCCACGCCCATGCGCCAAGTCCGGCGGCAAGCGCGTGTCGCCGCGCAAGGGCGCGCGCCGGTGCTCCTGCGGGGGGAGGACGGCGTGGGGAAGAACCCACTGGCCCGGGCCATCCACAACGAAAGTCCCCGGGCCAAAGGGCCTTTCATCGCCATCAACTGCTTGGCCATCCCCCACGAGCTCATGTTGAGTGAGTTCCTGGGCTATGAGGGGGGAGCCTTCAGCGGCGCGCTGGCCGAAGGGCGGCCCAGCAAGTTCGAGCTCGCGGACCGGGGCACGCTGTTCCTGGACGAGATTGAGAGTCTCACGCTGGAGATGCAAGCCGCGCTGCTCCAGGTCATCGACACGGGACATGTCATGCGCTTGGGGAGCACCCGACCCATTCCTGTGGACGTGCGGATCATCGCGGCCACCTCCGCGAACCTGGAGCAATTGGTGCAGGAAGGGCATTTCAGTGCGGAGCTCTACTACCGCTTTGGCGTGTTCAACATCTGGATTCCCCCGCTGCGGGAGCACCCGGAGGACATCCCCCTGTTGGTGGAACGCACGTTGGCCCGGCTGCGGAAACAGTTGGGCCAGCCGGTGGAGGTGAGCGATGAAGTGCTGAGTTTGTTCATGCGCTATCCCTGGCCGGGCAACGTGCGCGAGTTGGAGAACACCCTGGAACGGGCCGCGTTCATCGCGGAGGATGGGGTCATCCGACCGGAGCATCTGCCCCCTCAGGTGCGACAAGGGCATCGCTGGACTCTGGACAACGGGCAACTTCAGCCGGTCCTCTCGTTGGAGGAAGCGGAGCGGGAGGCGATTGTGCGGGCCGCGCGGGCCTGCCAGGGGCGGGTGACGTGCATGGCCCAGGTTTTGGGCATCAGTCGCACAACGCTGTGGCGAAAGCTGAAGTTGTACAAGGTCGACCTGGGGGAATACAGGGAGTAAGGAGTAACGATTGACGATTAACGATTAAGTGGGATCGGCGGGAGGATGAGGTTGGCTTGGATAGACGGAGAGCCTAACGAGTAACGAGTAAAAGGGGCGGGAGAGCCCATCTCGGCTCGTTTGTGGCGATGCTCGGCCGAGATAGAGCCCCCCTTTCCCGTCTCAGACAGTTTTTGGTGGATGCTGGCCGGGCTTCGCCCGGCCAGCATCCACCAAAAACACTTACTATGCACGGGGCGAAAACAAATGAGGACTTTTTCCCGCTAGCGTGGCATCGAAGGGCCAACCCGGCATTCAGCCCTTTAATCGTCAATCGTTAATC
>JAADDB010000220.1 GCA_013154135.1 Chloroflexota bacterium | reverse complement strand
CACCACCAAAAACTCTTACTATGCACGGGGCGAGAACTTCGGCGCCCGCCGAGGTGCGGACCCGTCCGCGGCCAAGCCCCATCGCCCGGGGCTGAACCCCCGGGCTAAAAATGGAAAGCCCCCTGCGGGGGCTCTTTCGGCCCTCACTCCACCCCTTGGGGGTTGGCGGGGAAAGGTGGTAGGCGCTTATCCCCTCCTCTCTCCCAATGCTGGGAGAGAGGAGGGGACCAAGGGTGTTGTGTGGGGCAGCGGAGGGTAACGCAGATTGGCCCGCTGAACAGGAAGCGCCCCTCCGGGGTGCGTGGTTAGCCTCCGGCCGACATTTTCCGTCCCATCGGGACGACGCCTGTTGAGCAAAATGTGTGGTTATGTGTGTCCGCTTTCCCGCCACACCACCAAAAACTCTTACTATGCACGGGGCGAGAACTTCGGCGCCCGCCGAGGTGCGGACCCGTCCGCCGCCGAGGGGGACTTTCTCTCGCCAACCCAGCAAGGCAGGGCCAACCCGGCATTCAGCCCTTTAATCGTCAATCGTTACTCATTACTCGTTAGACCCTGGCCCCGTCCGCCGCCAAGGTACAACCGGAATTTGTCCGTCAAGCCGAGGGGGACTTTCTTTCGCCAACCCGGCATCCAGCCCCTTAATCGTCAATCGTTAATCGTTACTCGTCACTCGTCACTCGTCTTCTTCGCGTTTCCGCAAAGGAAAATCGTCCGGCTGCTCCCGTGGTATTCATATGTCTGACCGTCGGCCTGGAGGACGACGAGGAAGCCGGGAGTGAGGATTTGGGCGTATTTCTTCCCCTCTTCCGGGCAACCCAAACTCGTATCCTCCCAAGTAACTTCCTTAGCCTCCACCACCTGGATGGCCTTGGGATCCACGTTCAGGCGGCGGGCCAAATCGGCCAGCGCTTTCTCCTTGGCCTTCTCCAAGTCTAACGTCTCCCCCGACGCCAGGGTGTTGGGCTTGCAGACCCACAGCTGTCCGCCACTGCTGATGACGTAGACTTTACTCCCCTCGTGTTGGAAGACCAACGCTTCCCCCTGACCGAAGGCGGGCACATCACCCACCAACTGGTCCAAGCAGGTCAACGTGGCCGGGTCCACTTCTGCCTCGTAGGCCAGAAAAGGCACATTCTCCGGCGAAGTGTTCAACATCTGGGCCAGGGCTTGTTGGACTTGTGTGGCAATGGCTCGCGGATTCCACACCGTGCCTTCCGCGGGGGCACTTGCCCCTTGATCGGGCGCAGGGGTAGTCGCCGGGGATGTCCCGGTGCCTACTTCGATGTGGGGAAGCGACTGTTGGGCTGTGGGAGAGGGATTCTCCCGGGCCCCCGGTGAAGCCGCGGGAATGGGTGCAGCAGGAGAGAAGCAAGCGCTCAGGAGTAGGGCGACGAGAATCAGGATGGTCCAAAGGCTCGCAGTTCTTGACATGGGGTCCTCCTTCTGTAACTGAGGTCTTCCTCTCTGTGGGCGAACTGTTTAGGCGCATTGTACCCGATTCTGGAAGAGGGACCAAATTGGGTGTCAGGCATCAGGTCTCCCATCCCACCCATTTCGCTCAAATTGTTTGACAAAATTCCGGGGGTGTGCTATGCTCATGCGTCCCGGTGGAGGAGAAGCCGGGACGCACAACTGAACAGCAAACTCTGGATCTCATCCAGAAGGGGGGAGGGACCGGCCCTGTGAACCCCTGGCAACCTGGTTGGGTGGTCCGTGAACTACCGCCCGGTTCGTTGACTACCCGACGGTTGGGCTATCCGACTAAGGTGCCAATTCCGGCAGGTGGGGGTGCGCCCGCCTGGAAGATGAGAGGGGACTCTCGTTTTCAAAGCGCGCTCCACCAGGAGCGCTTTTTTTTGTCCTGAGCCGGTGGAGTAGTCTTGCCTCGGCCCCAAAACCCAAGGAGGCAAAAGTAGAACGATGACTGTTGTCGTGACCGGATCCATTGCGTACGATTACATCATGTCCTTTCCCGGCAGATTCCGGGATCACATCCTACCGGAGAACATTGACCATTTGAGTTTGTCCTTTTTGGTGGATTCCCTCACCCGGCAGCGCGGCGGGTGTGCCCCGAACATCGCTTACAGTTTGAGCTTGTTGGGTGTGCGGCCGCGCATTATGGCTGCCGCGGGCCAGGATTTTGAGGATTATCGCCGCTGGTTGGAGCAGCACAACATCGACCTTTCTTGGCTGCGTGTGTACCCCGACGAGTACACCGCCTCCTTTTTCGTCAGCACCGATGAGGAGAACAACCAGATCGCCAGCTTCTACACGGGCGCGATGGCCCGCTCCCGGGAACTTTCCTTCTACGATGTGGACCTCTCGGACGTGGATTTGGTCGTCATCAGCCCCAACGATCCCGAGGCCATGCGCCGGTACGTGCGCGAGTGTCAGGCCTTGAACCTCCCCTTCATCTACGACCCCAGCCAACAGATCGTGCGCCTGTCCGCGGAGGACCTGTTGGAGGGCATTGACGCGGCTCACCTGGTCATCTGCAACGACTACGAATACGAGCTCATCAAGCACAAGACCGGCCTCACGGACGAGGAACTCCTCCGGCGTGCGGGCACCTTGGTAGTCACCCAAGGGGAGAAGGGGTCCACCATCCACACCCAGGGGCGTTCCATCCCCATTCCGCCCGCGCCCCCGCGCCGCATTGCGGACCCTACCGGTGTGGGGGATGCTTATCGTGGAGGGCTGATCGCGGGCATGCTGCGCCATTTCCCCTGGGAAGTGGCCGGTCGGTTGGGGAGCCTGGCAGCCACCTACGCGCTGGAACACGCGGGGCCTCAGGAACACTTCTACACCCGGGAGGAATTCGTCCAGCGGTACCGGGAGACCTTCGGGGACACCCCGGAGCTGGAGGTCCTGCTCCGCGATGCCGACGCATAACAGCCAGTGGTTGGCGCGTGGCGGGCATGAAGGAGCTGCCGAGTTTTGTCAGACCATCCGTTCAGTCGCACACCAAACGAGCATGTTGGACAGTCCGCAAGGGGGGACACCATGCGACGCATATCTGTTGAGCCGTTGCAAGCCTTGCCTGTAGCCCGGCGTCGGGTTGAATTGGTGGAACGCAAGGGCGTTGGGCATCCGGACACCATTTCCGACGCCATAGCCGAGGAGATCTCCCTGGCTTTGTGCCACACCTACACCGAACTCTTCGGCGGCATTCTGCATCACAACATTGACAAAGGACTCCTCGTCGCGGGCGTCACCGAACCCAAATTAGGGGGCGGTCGGGTTATCGAACCCATGCGTTTGGTCATTGGGGACCGGGCGGTCCTCCACTACCAGGGCGTCGACATCCCCATCGACCGGATCGTGCGGGAGGCCGTGGAAGAGTGGGTCACCCATCACCTGCGGTTTGTGGACCCGGAGCGGCACATCATCATCCAAAACGAGCTCAAACCCGGTTCCCCCGAGTTGGTGGACATCTTCAACCGGGAACAGGTGGTGGCCAACGACACGTCGGCCGCGGTGGGGTATGCTCCCTTCACCCCCCTGGAACAGTTGGTCTACCGGACGGAACGTTTTATCAATGGCAGCGCGTTCAAGGAGGATTTTCCGGAGATCGGGGAAGATGTGAAGGTGATGGGCGTTCGCCAGGGGGACTCGGTCACCCTGACCATTGCGGCCGCGTTTGTGGACCGGTTTATTGACCGGGAGGCCACTTATTTCCGGCGGAAGGAGGAGGCGCTGGCCCGCATCCAGGCCTTTGTGGACGAGGAATTCGGCGCCCATTTTCAGGGTATTCGGGTGGACATGAATACTCTGGACGTCCCCGGTCGGGGCGAGGCAGGGATGTACCTCACTGTTCTGGGGACATCCGCGGAAGGTGGGGATTGCGGCCAGGTAGGACGGGGGAATCGGGTCAACGGCGTCATCGCGCTGAACCGCCCCATGGGTACAGAGGCTGCCGCGGGCAAAAATCCCGTGAGCCACGTGGGGAAGATTTACAACATCCTCTCCCATTACATGGCCAACGAGATATACGAGCGGGTGGAAGGGCTGGAGGAGGTGTACGTGTGGCTGTGTAGTCAAATCGGCCGGCCCATTGACGACCCCCTCATCGCGTCGGCTCAAGTTGTCCTGGCCGAAGGCGCTTCTCTGGCCGATGTAGAGAAGGCCATCCGGGATATCATGGTGCAGGAGTTGGCTCAGATTTACTCCTTCACCGAACGTTTGGCCCACGGCGAGTTCCGTGTGTGGTGAGGGCATCAGAGGAACGACGAACGACGAGCGACGGACGACCACCGACGGACGACGACCGACGGACGACCACCGACCAACGATGGACGACGGACGACGAGCGACGGACGAGAGTACAAAATACTGGCTCCGCCGGAAGGGCAGGGTGGGTGTTGCCCACCCGGGGTTTTCCACGCCTTTTTTCGGCAGGGCCATAACTTAAGGAGGATACAGTGAGCACAACAGTACCTCACGATGTGAAAGACCTAAGTCTGGCCGATGAAGGGTTGCTCCGCATGGAGTGGGCATGGAAGGAGATGCCCGTCCTTCAGCTCATCGAAGAGGAGTTCAAGCGGGAGCGTCCCCTGGAAGGGGTGCGCATTGCCGCGTGTCTGCACGTGACTACGGAGACCGCGAACTTGATGCGGGTGCTCAAGGCCGGGGGAGCCCAGGTGGCCCTCACCGCGTCGAATCCCTTGAGCACCCAGGATGACGTGGCCGCGGCCATCGTAGCCCACCTGGGCATTCCCGTCTTTGCCATCAAGGGCGAGGACAACGAGACCTACTACAAGCACATCCACGCGGTCCTCGACACCCGTCCGAACATCACCATGGACGACGGGGCAGACCTGGTGAGCACCTTGCACAAATCCCGCACCGAGCTCCTGGAGCACGTCATCGGGGGCACGGAGGAGACTACGACGGGTGTAATCCGGTTGCGGGCCATGGCCAAGGACGGCGCGTTGCGCTATCCCATCATCGCGGTCAACGACGCGATGACTAAGCACTTGTTCGACAACCGCTATGGCACCGGCCAGAGCACCATCGACGGTATCATCCGGGCCACCAATGTTCTCCTGGCGGGCAAGACGTTTGTTGTGGCCGGGTATGGCTGGTGTAGCCGGGGCATTGCCATGCGCGCGAAGGGCATGGGTTCGGATGTGATTGTCACCGAAGTGGACCCTCTACGCGCGTTGGAAGCCCGTATGGACGGCTTCCGGGTGATGAAGATGATCGACGCGGCCAAAGAAGGCGACATTTTCGTCACTGCCACGGGGGACAAGCACGTCATTGACCGGCCCCATTTGGAGGTGATGAAGGATGGCGCAATCTTGGCCAATTCCGGTCACTTCAACGTGGAAATCAACATCCCGGCCCTGGAGGAGATGGCCGTGCGCAAGCGGCGGGTGCGCCCCTTCTTGGATGAGTACACCCTGGCGGATGGTCGTCGCCTCTACCTCATCGGGGAAGGGCGGCTGGTGAACCTGGCCGCTGCCGAGGGGCATCCCAGCGCGGTGATGGACATGTCCTTTGCCAACCAGGCCCTCAGTGTCCTCTACATCAAAGAACATCACCAGGAACTGGCCCCGGACGTCTATCCCGTGCCCAAACACATTGACCAGCGCATTGCCCGGTTGAAGCTCACGAGCATGGGCATTGAAATCGACACGCTCACCGAGGAACAGAAGCGATATCTGGCCTCGTGGGAGGAAGGGACATAAACATTCTGTCCCACGCCGGGTTTTGAAAAACAGGCCAATACCTTCAAGGAAAGTCAAGGAGTGTACCTATGAGCACAACCTTCATGCGATCACCCAAATTGCTCTTTACCAGCGAATCGGTGACAGAAGGTCACCCCGATAAGATGTGCGACCAGATCTCCGACGCGGTGCTGGACGCGGTCTTGGCCCAGGACCCTTACGGCCGTGTGGCCTGCGAGACCGCGACCAAGACCGGTTTTGTCTTGCTGTTCGGGGAAATCACCACATCAGCCCAGTTGAACTTCGACGAGATCGCACGTCAGGTCATCCGGGAAATCGGGTATACGAGCAGTGAGTACGGGTTTGACGCGGACACATGCGCGGTCCAGGTCGCGATCGCCAAACAATCCCCCGATATCGCGATGGGCGTGGACAAGGCTCTGGAGGCCAAGACGGGCGAGATGAGCGAGGATGAGATCGAGGCCATCGGCGCGGGGGATCAGGGGATGATGGTCGGGTTCGCGTGCAATGAGACCCCGGAACTCATGCCCCTGTCCATCAGCCTGGCCCATGGGCTTACCCGTCGGTTGGCCCAGGTGCGCAAGGAGGGCGTTCTGCCCTATCTCCGACCGGATGGAAAATCCCAGGTCACGGTGGAGTACCGTTACGGCCGCCCCGTCCGGGTGGACACGGTGGTCATCAGCACCCAGCACGCGCCGGATGTCACCCAGGAACAGATCCGGGAGGACGTGATGGAGCACGTGATCCGTCCCGTGGTAGGGCCCTGGCTGGATGAGCGAACCCGTATTTTCGTCAACCCCACCGGGCGCTTTGTGACCGGTGGCCCCATGGGGGATGCGGGCTTGACCGGGCGGAAGATCATTGTGGACACGTACGGCGGAGTGGCCCGCCACGGCGGCGGGGCGTTCTCCGGCAAGGATCCCACAAAGGTGGACCGGTCGGGTGCGTACGCGGCCCGTTATGTGGCCAAGAACATCGTCGCAGCCGGCTTGGCGGACCGGGTGGAGTTGCAGATCTCCTATGCCATTGGTGTGGCCCAGCCGGTGAGCTTGAGCATCGAGACCTTTGGGACCGGTCGGGTGCCGGATGAGGTGATCCTGGATTTGGTCAAGCGCCACTTTGACCTGCGCCCCGCGGCCATTATCCGGGATCTGGACCTGCGTCGGCCCATCTACCGACAGGTGGCCGCGTACGGCCATTTCGGACGGCCGGACCTGGATTTGCCCTGGGAGCGCACGGATAAGGCGGAGCTCCTCCGCGAGGAGGCCGGGCTCAAAGGGCCTGCGCCCCAGAAAGTTGCAGAGCCCGCGTAAGGGCCGGTCCCTCTTTGCCCTGGCCGCAGGACCCATGGACGGGGACAACCGCACCTCAGAGAGGACGCGGTTGTCCCCCTCTTTTGGCCTCTTTCCCCGACTTCCTGTAAAATGTAGGCAATCGTGTAAGGTTGTGCGCCGAACGGATGATGACGGAAATGAGTCCGTCCGGCACAACCCGTTGACGCACAAAAGTCCATCGCCCATGCAGGGCTTGCAGTGATGGCATCGACGCTATCATATGGAGTTTCTCCCGTAGAAGCAATCATGATGACCGAGCCTACATCCCAGCCTGAACAAGAGGAAAAATCCCCTCAAAAAATCCGCATCCTTGTTGCCGAAGATGACGAGGCCCTGCGGCAACTCCTGGAAATGTCCCTTCGCGCGTTTGGCTACGATGTGTTGAGCGCCGCGGATGGGGTGAAGGCCCTGGAGCTCTTCCTCCGCGAACCTGTGGACCTGGCCATTCTGGACATTATGATGCCCCGGATGGACGGTCTGGAACTGCTACAAGAGCTCCGGCGTCGTTCCGATCTCCCCATCATCATGCTCACCGCGCTCAGTCGCCCCGACGATGTGGTGCGGGGATTGCGCTTGGGCGCGGATGATTACATCCCCAAGCCTTTTACCTTCAAGGAGGTGGCCGCACGGGTGGAGGCTGCTCTGCGCCGATCGCGTTGGGCCCAGGAGCAACGCTCCCATCCCGTCCTGCAGGAATGCGGTGTGACCCTGGATGCCGCGTCCCACGAGGTGTACGTGGAAGGGGAGGAGGTCCACCTGTCCCCCACGGAATTCGCCCTGTTGCACTATCTGATGCAGCGCGCGGGGGAGGCCGTGAGCAAGGAGGAGTTGTTCCGAGAGGTGTGGGGGTATGAGTTCAGTGGGGGGAGCAATTTGGTGGAGGTGGCTATCCGTCGCTTGCGCTACAAGATCGAGAAGAACCCCCAAAAACCCGCGCGCATTGTCACCGTGCGCGGGGTAGGATACAAATTCTGTCGCGGGAAGAAGGAATAGGATGATCGCACGGCTGCGCGGGACGGTGTGGGAGAAGGAGGCGTCCCTCCTGGTCATTGACGTGGGAGGCGTGGGTATGGCCGTTCTCGTCCCATCCCCCCTGGCCGCACAGGTCCAGGTGGGGGAGGAGGTCGATTTGTACACCCACTTCCACGTGCAGATGCAAGCCCGTGAAGGTGGGTTGAGCTTGTACGGCTTTGCCTCCCGGGAGGAGCGGGATCTGTTCCGACAGTTGTTGAACGTGTCCGGCGTGGGACCTCGCGTCGCGTTGACTCTGATCTCCGCGCTGAGTGCGGCCGCGTTGAAACGGGCCATCCTCAACGAGGAGCCCGCCATCCTCAGCCGTGTCCCCGGCATTGGACGCAAGACCGCGGAGAAAATCGTCCTGGAGCTCAAGGACAAAGTCTCCCCGCCACCGGAACTTCCCGAAGGAGTCACGGACGTGCACGCGGCCGACACGGAGGTGGTGGAAGCCCTCATCGCGCTCGGGTACAGCGTGGTGGAAGCCCAACGCGCGGTCCAGGGGCTCCCCCGGGATGTGACGGATGTGGGGGAACGTTTGCGCTTGGCTCTGAGTCGCTTGGCCCCGTGAGTGAGGAGTGATGATTGGCGATGGAGGGGGAAGGGGACTGTGAGTTAAGACCGGCCGGAATGGGGTAAGAGGGGATGTGTACGGCGTTTGTCCGTCAATCAGCATCAGAGGAGGGGGATTTATGGACCGAGAGCAGATTCTTCAGAAGCAGCGTGAGTACCTTTGGCCCAATTATTTGCTGTATTACACCGAGCCGCTACCCCTGGAACGCGGGGAAGGACTCTATGTGTGGGATGTGGACGGGAACCGGTATTTGGATTTCTTCGCGGGCATTCTGACCACCAGCGTGGGCCATTCCCATCCCACCGTGACGGAAAAGGTCAAGGCCCAGGTGGACAAAATTGTCCACACTTCCACTCTCTACCCCCACGAGAATTCGGTCAACCTGGCAGAGAAGTTGGCCCAGATTGCGCCCGGGCGTCTGCAACAGTCCTTTTTCACCAACTCGGGCACCGAGGCCAACGAGACGGCCGTGATGTTGGCCAAGGTGTACACCGGCAACCAGGAGGTCATTGCTCTCCGCCATGGGTACAGTGGCCGCTCGGCCTTGGCCATGAGCCTGACAGGGATTTCTAGCTGGCGCATCGGGGGAACCCAAGTCCCGGGCATCAAACACGCGCCCAACGCGTACTGCTACCGGTGTCCCCTGAAGCTGACGTACCCCCAATGTGGGGTTGCGTGTGCCTACGCGCTGGAAGATGTCATCAAAACTTCCACCTCTGGCAAAATCGCCGCGGTGCTCGTGGAGCCTATCCAAGGGGTGGGAGGCTTCGTAACCCCGCCCCCCGAGTACTTCAAGATTGTGGAGGAGATCACCCACCACTACGGCGGTCTGCTCATCGTGGACGAGGTCCAGACCGGGTTTGGCCGCACGGGCACGTATTGGTTCGGCATTGAGCACTGGGGCGTGGAGCCGGACATTATGACCATGGCCAAGGGAATCGCGAACGGTTTCCCCCTGGGGAACACCATGACCCGCCCGGAGATCGCGGAGGCCATGCCTCAGGCCGGTTTGACCATCAGCACTTTTGGCGGAAACCCCGTTTCCACCATTGCTGCCCTGGCTACTATCGAGGTGTTAGAGGAGGAAGCCGATCCTCAACATGTGGCCGACGTGGGAGATTACCTGCGCCAGGGATTGGAACGGCTTGGGGAGAAGTATCCGGTCATCGGCGAGGTGCGCGGCAAGGGCCTCATGCAGGGCATTGAACTGGTGAAGGACCGGGAGAGCAAGGAGCCCGCGCCAGATGCGGTGAACATGCTCTTCGAGGAGACGAAGGCCCGAGGTTTGCTCATCGGCAAGGGCGGGGCTTACGGCAACGCGGTGCGGGTCGCTCCCCCCTTGACCGCGACCAAGGAGCACGTGGACCAGGCGTTGCTCATCCTGGACGAAGCGTTTGCCCGGGTGCAGGAGGTGTTCGGGCCGTAAACTCTCTTTGTTCAGGATGTGGCGGTGTGCTTCAGTCTTCCCTTGATCACCCGAGGGCCGGTGGGGCCGGGGCTGCCGCCCTCGGGTTCCACGGTGATGCCCAGCGCGTCGTATTCGCCTAAGGGCCGAGGCGCGCGGATGATGAGGGTGATTTCCTGGTCCCCCTGGGGCCGGAAGACCGCGCCGCTGTCCCGCTCGTTCCCACGGATGAGCCAGACCTGGTAGGCTTTGCCTTCGGGCAGGGGCGGCAGGTGGTCCAGGTGCAGGATGGCGATGTTCGAGTCGGGGCGGACGACGATGACCCCGCGCGCGTCGGGGGCGGTCGCGTCGCCGTTCAGGGGGATTTTCTCGCCGTCCACCAGGTAGGCCAGCGCGGTGGCCTGGAGGGTGACCTGTTCTTCCATTTTCTGCACCCGCGCGAGCCAGATGCCGTTGATGGCGAGGATCAGCACCACAGCCGCGACGGTGGCCCAAGTGCGCAGTCGGGGGAAGAGGAAGCGGCCCCGATCCGCGCGTTGGGTCCTTCCACCTTGGGGGATGCGTTGGGGCTGGAGGGGCGGGAGTTGAGCCATGAGTCGCTCTTCCACAGTGGCCGGCGCGTTGACCAGGGGGATAGTGTAGAGCAAGTCGTCGGCCAGCCGCGCGTATTCCTCGGCCAGCGCGCGACAGGCCGCGCACTCGCGCAGGTGGGCCTCGACCCGTTCCGTTTCCTCCGGGTCGGTAGCACCGATCGCGTATGCCGGGATCAGGTCCCGAATCTCCTCATGCGTGATGTCCGTCAATGTTCCTCCAGCCACATATCCCGTAGTTTTGCCAGGGCCAGGCGCAGGCGGCTCTTCACCGTGCCCAGGGGAATCCCCAGCCGTTCGGCCAGTTCCCGGTGGGTGAGGCCGCCGAAGTACGCCAGTTCCACCACTTGACGTTGTTCGGGGGGCAGGTGATCCAGCAACATGCGCAGGTGCTGGCCCCGTTCCCACAGGTCGTGGTCGGCCTGGGCCGCGCGTACCTCCTGGTGGGTGGGGCCTTCCAGTTCCTCGCCCGTGGCCCGAAAGCGTCTATTTTCGTAGCGCAGGCGGTCGATGGCCGCGAACCGGGTGATGCTGAGCAGCCACGTGCCAAAGCGCCCACGCTTCTCGTTGTACAGGTGGTGCTTGTTCCAGAGTTTCATGAACACATCTTGTGTCACCTCCTCGGCCAAGTGCGGGTCCCGGGTGATGCGCAGGGCCATACTGTAGACCGCGTTCGCATACCGTCGATACAGGGTCTGGAACGCGTCCCGGTCCCCGTTGCCGATCTGTTGTAGGAGGCGCACATCATCCGTTTGTGTGTTGCCCATCGGCCAACCCTTGGCGAGGATTTCCCCCCAATAGTACGCCAAGGGCGCCGGAAGGTCAAACGCACTTCATCGTTCATCGTCTATCGCGACGGATAAGGCC